>DATIGB010000040.1:0-2730 GCA_035454985.1 Candidatus Nitrosotenuis sp. | reverse complement strand
GGCGATTTCCGTTCCAATTGCCCCGCATCCCAAGAGCCCCACTTTTTTCAACAGTTATGAGTGAAATGTTGTCCTAAATGAATTATTGGCGCCCAATGCGAAGACATAACTAGCCTAGCTTTTCACCACATTTCATGCCGCTACGAAAAACAGGAAAACACCAAAGAAAAGCAGATCAGAAAGCAGCACGCAACTGGCGAAAAAAGTAGTTTTTTGAGTGTTCATAGCATCAGTCCGGTGTAAATGATCTTTACATCTCAAAGATTTTATTTTATGAAACAAACCTCAGGTATGCTAAACACTGTCTACAGGGAGGCAATCAAGAACAGGGATACAATACTGTCAATCCTAAGGGGGCCAAAATTTGAGCAAATAGTGGAACGCGCCAGGCAGAACTGGATCGAGTACAAGCCAAAAAAGCAGGATGCGGTGATGGCCGGAATCGACAGCAGTTTTAACAGCACCAAGTTCCAGGGGATGGAGCTTTGGGTTGTTACCGCCGTGTCCATAAAAACAGACGGCGGAATTCTTTCCGACAACCACAGACAGGGGCTAAGCAGCAACGTCTCGGACCTGTCATCGATTGCAAGCAGGATGGAAATTGACGCATGCAAGGAGACAGTCGACCTAGTAGACATCACGCTGATGGACGGCTCGTTGTATTCCCAGTTCATGACACGGCAGTCAGGGCTGACGCATGCAATTCTGAAGATAATGGCAAAAAAACACAACGTGGTTTTTGTGGCCAAGACCTCAAACACAAGAATGCAGTTTTTGGACCTAGAGCCTCTGGCAGGCGACATATTTTACTACAATCACGCTACAAAGACCCCGGGATTCAGCAGGGTTTTTGTCGACAGAAAATTCGGAAAGGACAAGGCAATATCGTCAATTTATGCAAGGCTAAGCGATTCAACGCCTTTGATCAAAATCGAAATGCTTGGCGACTCCCACACGGAAGGCGAGGTCAGGTCACTACTTGACAAACTATACAAGAACAGTGTTGGGGGGTACCCGTACGCGCTAAAGCTTGCACACAACAACTGCAAGATAAGCGGCGCCGATTTGGGCAAGCTTGTCAGCCTTTATGGCATATCAAACGAGATCGGCTCAAGGGAAGTGCTGGAATAGTGTCATGCCTTCAGAGAAAATAGAAAACTCTCAAAACGACAAGACCGCATTTCCCAATATCCAACTCCAAAACACAAGCAGGTTTTGTTTTCCCAAATCATGCTTGATAATTGTCTGCAAATTTGGCCGCAGGCTGACCACAGTAAAAAATCATAAAAACTTACAATAAGCAACATAATTCTTACAGTTAAAAATCAAATATTTACATTTTTTATTCTTTTAGAAAGACATCAATGTAAAATGATTAATGTAAGATTATTGGCACAGTATTGTTGTCCACAGGTTCATTGTCAGTATACGCAGGCGTCAAGTCCTACAGCATAAAGGGAAAAATGCTTACAAGAAAAGACCTGCAAATGCTATCAGAGTCAAGAGACCTTGATGAGCTCATCACAAGGCTAAAGGCCACGTCATACGGAGAGGCAATTTCCAAGGTAACCAGGCCATACTCGTCAGCAAAAATAGAAATGGCACTAAGAGAAAGGCAGGCAGACCTGCACTTTAAGATGATACAGGCAGCTGGCGGCTCCAACGTGCTGTTTGCATACTATCTCAGATTTATCTTGCAAAACCTCAAAATCATTCTAAAGGGAAAAATACTTGGGCGTAGCCAGGCCGAAATAGAGCTAGCAGTCAACCTGCACGCGACTGAACTGATCAGGGAGCGCGACACAATCGTAAAGGCCCTGATTGCAAAAGACGTCGAGGAGGCCGTTGCAACGCTCAAGATAATCGGCATCGGAAACGAGGTCGAAAAGGCCTTCTCGTTGTATCATGACAAAAAACAAATTCAGATACTTGACCTGTATTTTGACAAATTTTTCTATGACAACCTGAACAGGGTCGTAAAGAGCTCAACTGAAATAAAGCTCCACACGCTGTGCGGAACGGAAATTGACTACCACAACATGATGTGCGTCCTTCGGGGCAAGTTCTGGAATTTGGATGAGAATCAAATCCAAGATTTGATTGTTCCCGGAGCATCAATCTCCACAAAGGAGGTTCTCAGCAGAATGGTCTCAGCGGACTCGATAAAAAGCGCGCTAAACGAATTGGTAAGCACCAAGTACGGAAGCCTTGTCCCCCAAGAAGAAAATGCAATTGATGCAATCAGCCAGTTTGAGCGTGCCTTTGAAATGCGCATTTACAATTTGATGCAAAGCCAGTTTGGCAAGATGTTTGGCTTTTCAACGGTGGTAGCGATAGTCAGACTAATCGAGTACGAGATAAGGAACTTGGCTTCAATTGCGTTTGCAGTCGAGCAGAAAATTCCGCCAGAGACTACGATGTCAAGACTGATAGTTAAAGAAAGTGCAGACTAGGCTTTTTGCCAGTCAGTCAGATGGTATCTGAGCTTTTCCACGGTGTTCTTGATGTTTGCGGCAATTCTCTGATACGTCATCAGGGTGTCTTTGTCAATGAACAAGTCCTTTTGCGACTTCCACTCCGACGTTATGAGGATTTTTGCGTATGACTCCTTCTTTGGCTTGTATTTGTACCAGTACGAGTCGTCCTTTACTATTTTCAGATATTCGTAGTTGACCTTTGCCTTGGGCGTATAGACAGATACCGTGATTATGCGCTCCTTTAGCAACGACT
>DATIGB010000039.1:0-2092 GCA_035454985.1 Candidatus Nitrosotenuis sp. | reverse complement strand
GGCTTTTTTGCAATTAATCTCTTTTCAGACATGCCGCGCAAGATCCGCCTTGCAGTCTGGCATCAAAAAAGAATCTCTTTTATCGAACGACTGCCACTACATGTCATGGCCAAAGAAATCAAATCAAAAGATTGGGACAATCTGTGGAACGAATACATGGAACTGCTAAAAAAGTGGACGCAGTCGTTTCAGGCATTACAAAAAGTCAGCACCGAAGTGCAGGAAAAGTACAACGAGGTGACCAACAAGGCACTTGGCGAGTCCAGCGAAAAAACACTCAAAGAGTTTTATGAGAACTGGCAAAAGTCGCTGAGCGAGACTAGTCTGGATACATTCAAGCAAGTCGGGCAAAACTGGCAAAAGCTAACAAACCAGCCTGGAATAGACCAGATGAAGACATACGGAGACCTGATGAACGCCTTTGCCGAAACATGGCAGAAAATGTGGAAAAAGTAGACCCATACCAACGGGATTCTTTACATCAAGAATCCGCCTATCTATTTCTGATTAGGCTTGTTCTTCATTTTAGGCACAGTGCTGGATGCTGCTTTTGTCTTGTCCTTTGTAGGTATTTGGTTTGGCGATTTCTGGTTCTTTGCGTCTGCAATTGTCTTTAACACGCCACTGATGCACTTTTGGTTTTCCGATTGGCGCAGGTCAATTGCGGTCTTGAGATCATTTTTGACGCTTTTGTCGACGGTGCTGCTTTTTATCAGGTCGTTGACTGCGCGCCTTAGGGTTTTTGCATCCTTTTGATACGTCTCCTTTAGAAACGTGTTAAAGTTTGTCTGGTCGTCGCTCTTTGCATAGCCCTGAAGTTTTTGCATGTCAGAGTTTATCGAGTTGATGTTTTGGTTCAGGGTTGAGGCGCTAGGTATTTTGACAGTCACGTCGTTGACGATTCCTGCAAGCATCATCGTGTCGCACGTAACTTTGTTCATTGCAGATTGCATTTTTGGCGATGTGTTTTCCGCAAATGCCACAGCAGGCAAGATCAGAATCACACTTGCAATCAGCGCACTGTACTGTAGTGTTTTCATTAACCAAAGGAGGCATTTTATTTAATAAAGGCTTGCGTAGCTTTGTTAAGTGCCTTCAAGATTTTTTTGCAACAATCAGATCAACTTTGTATTCTAGCTTTGCCCTTGCATGCAGCTTCAAGTGCCACAAGTGAAAGCTCGGTTTTCTTGTTTGTTTTGAGATGGAAAACCCAAGTCGCCCAAGTTCGTTACGTACTGACTCCCCATAGAGCGGCTCCCTGATTGATCTTTCCCCCCGCTCAAAGTCATACGGATCAGACAGAACCAAGAGTCCGCCCTTTTTTACCTGCCTTGCGAGCGATTTGAGGAGCAGCTTTGGCTCGATTATCTCAAAGAGATTCAGTCCGACCACGGAATCAAACCTTGTTTTCCCAAATGGCTGCGACAGCGAGTCTGCCACAAAATAGTCCAGGTTTTCAGAGGGGGTTTTTTTTGCAATCTCAATTGCGTGATATGACTTGTCGATTCCAAAAACAGACGAGTGTGAGCGTGCCAGGTGCGACGTGATTGTTCCTATCGAGCAGCCGTGCTCAAGCGCAATTCCCGAGCAGGCCGTCCTGTCCAGTGATTCCTTTATCATGCCGTAAAAGCGGGATTTTTTGTTTTTCTCGTATATTGCAGACCATCTTTTTTCCACAAGTGAGACGTCGGCGTTGTTCTTTTTTATGGCGCCAAGGCTGTTTTTTACATATAGCTTTAGCTTTGTGGCAGATGCCTTTTGGTACAGCATTCCGCCAAGCCTTGGCCTGTTCGAGAGATATCCGGTAAAGTCACCCCACAAAATAGGAATTTTGCCAATGATTGGAAAACGCAGATCACAGAACGTGCATAGCAAAAAGCCTTCATCTATTTCAGAGTCTTGCCTTAGAACTTCGAGGGACAGTTTTTTTCCGCACCGCACGCAACGGACGTGCCGCAAGCTAGATTCGTGCAACAGTTTTACTCAAGACGGGTTTTGGATTAATACCTATTTTGCAAAGCCAGTTAATGTTAAATTGACACCAGCCAAAGTCACTATCAATGACTGAGCAAGAAGAGTTTGCAGATGCACT
>DATIGB010000038.1:0-3084 GCA_035454985.1 Candidatus Nitrosotenuis sp. | reverse complement strand
GGTCTTGACAAACCAGCTTGCGGCAATTGCAAGCTTTCCAATACTGAACAACCTCTTGCTAGGATAAGAAAATGAAATCGGAAATCAGATCAGCAATAATCATGGCAGTAATAATTGCAGCAGCCATAGGAGGGCTGAGCGCATACTTTACTTCGCTAGATACCCCAGGCAAAGAAACAGGCAGCGGTACCCAGGTGCTGTCAGCAGACAAAAGCGGGCTGGAAAAGGCACCTGAGCTAAATGGAATCTCAGGATACATCAACACAGATGCCGACACACTCAAAAACCAGATCAAAGGAAAGGTGGTGCTGTATGACATTTGGACATACAGCTGCATAAACTGCCAAAGGACTCTTCCGTACATCACAGCTTGGAACGAGAAATATTCTGACAAGGGGCTGGTCGTAATTGGGATACACTCGCCGGAATTTGAGTTTGAAAAAGACATCAACAACGTAAAGCAGGCAACCGAAAAATTCGGAATCACATATCCCGTGGTGCTTGACAATGACAAACAGATCTGGAATGCGTTTGGAAACAACTATTGGCCAAGAAAATACATTGCGGATGACGAAGGATACATCAGGTATGATCACATAGGGGAGGGAGGGTACGCCGAAACTGAGAAGGTAATTCAAGACCTGCTGAGCGAGCGGGCCGCAAGGCTTGGGCTGAAAGCAGACACTGCGCAGCCGCTTGTAAACATCAAAGAGTCGGAAAATGGCGCCAGGACCCCCGAGTTATACTTTGGATATGATTTTGTTTTTGGAAGGGACCAGTTTGGGAACTCCGAAGGGTTCCATCCGGACAAGCAGGTGACGTATTCCATTCCAGACCAACTGCAGAGTGATCATTTCTACTTGAATGGAACCTGGAAAAACATCTCAGACCGCATGAGACTGTCATCGGATCTTGGCGTGATCAAGCTGCCATACTTTGCAAAAGACGTAAACATTGTGGCGTCCGGAGAATCAGACCTCACAGTACTGCTTGACGGAAAACCGATATCTCAGGAGGACTCGGGGGCAGACGTCAGGGACGGAATTGTCCACACATCGGAATCACGGCTATACAACCTAGTCAAGACAAAAGAGCCGGGCGGACACACAATAGAGATTCAGGTAGACAGGCCGGGCTTTGAGATCTATACTTTTACTTTTGGCTAGACGGTGTAACCGAGCGGCATTGTAACCAGAGTGACAGGTGCGTCGGTTACAAACTTGTTTAAAATCAATTTTTTTATCAATAATGGAAAATGGGGTCATTGAGTGACAAGTGGAACGATCTGGGACACGGGGACAATCTCTCGCAAAGAATACTCGACAGGGTCAAGCCAGATGTACCACTCAAAAACAAAATAGACGTCGCACAGAAAAACCTCCAGCTTCAGATAGTAAAACTTGACGGAATCGCATCAAAAATAAAACAGAAAAATGACTATATTTTTAACAAGATAATCAGCGCGCAAAAGGCCAACAACCAGCACTATGCAAAGGCATACGCAACGGAGTTGCTTGAGATACGAAAAATGCACAACATGGTAAACGGCGCAAAACTCGCACTGGAGCAAATTCAGCTTAGACTAAACACAGTATCGGAACTTGGAGACATCGTAGTCACGCTAAGCCCGTGCATGTCAGTAATCAAGGGATTGGGCGCGTCACTGAGCGGAATAATGCCAGAGGCAACCTCATCAATGCAAAACCTATCCCAGATACTAGGAGACGTGTTGACAGGCTCATCGATGAGTGCGTCCGACGCATCAGTCACGACATACAGTTCGAGCTCAGACACGCTTGCAATTCTCGAGGAGGCCCAGGCAGTAATCGAGGGCCAGACAAGGGCAAGCATTCCGGAGCCTCCGACTGGAATTCCAACTGGAATTCTGCAGAAAAGAGAATCACTCATTTAGACTTTTTCTTGCTTTTGTCGATTAGAATTTTCTTTATCCTAGATATTGTCGGATAGCTGTAACCGCGTCGCCGATAGTTGGAGATCATCATTTTCCAGTTCTTTAGCCTCCACTGTGCCTGCTCGTTTGTAACGGAATGGACCTCTTTTTGTATGATGCTTTTTCTTCCCACCTTTAGGACTCCGGCGTCTTTTGCAGACCACCTGTTTTTTGCAAATTTCAGCCCAGTTAGGATTTCCTCAATAGGCATCTCCCGCAGGTAATCCTCCAGTGCGCGCAGCTGTGCGTCGGTGGGCCTCTTTGGGATTTGCAGCCTTATCTCTAAGTCATCCACAGGGTTTGGCAGGCGCACATTTCTTAATAGAGTCATGATGAATTAGATTTAACAAAATATTGAATTTGAAAACGCGGTTTTGCCGTTCTGTTTGTTCAATTAAAACAAAATATAGGATATTACATACACGATTTTAAAGAAACCACAGATGGTAGAAAGACACATAGCGAAAAGGGAGATCAAGGAAGAAGAAAAAGAGATTACCAATGATGAATTAGAAGACATTATAGCAAGCGGTGGGGCGCGAAAACTCTTCTTCAAAGAGGAGTACGACACCAGGGACCGCTCCGAGCGTGTCAAGGATCAGTTAATCGAGGCCGGGCAGGACACCAGAAACACCAACCAGTTTGTAAAACTCATCAATGCGCAAATGAAGAGAAAAGTATCGCAGATTGAGAAGATGAAGGAGGCCCAGCGCAAATACGAAGAAGAAATGAACATGTTCAAAGTCGACTCGGTTATCGAGCAGAGGGACTTTCAAGCCAGAAACACCGAAGCGGCAAACGATGTAGAGTCGGCGCTAATAACTAGGGAATTGTCCGCAATGATTAACAAGTACGGTTTTGAGAAATTGACAAAGGCACTTGACGCCATAATGGCAGCAAAATAAAACATTCAGACATAAAATTCCGGCATTTTCTTTCCAAAGATCGGGCAACCATCATAAAAAAACAAAACTGTGCCCAAAAAACATAACTTATCAGATCGCACGGATCAAGATCCGATAAGGATTTTGCCCAAATGCTGCGTAGTAATCATAAAACCCTGAAACTTGACAGCGCAGTAGTTTGGACAACAGATGAGATTGGTTTAATACTGAGATTTTGTCAAAAATCGT
>DATIGB010000037.1:0-4217 GCA_035454985.1 Candidatus Nitrosotenuis sp. | reverse complement strand
GGCTGGATGCCAATCCTTCTTAATTCTTGCACGCTGTGCTGTGTTGGCTTTGTCTTCTGCTCTCCTACGACATCAAGTGATGGTGTGAGCGTTACGTGGACAAATATTACGTTTTGTGGGCCTTCCTCGAGCCTTAGCTGCCTTAGTGCTTCAAGAAACGGAAGACTTTCAATGTCTCCAACCGTCCCGCCGCACTCTACAACTAGGATGTCTAGTTTTTCATCTTCCGCAATCTTTCTTATTCTCCGCTTTATTTCGTCTGTAACATGTGGTATGATCTGAACACATGCCCCTAGGTATTCTCCCCGCCTTTCTGCCTCGATTACCGCTGAGTAAATTTGGGCAGTAGTTATGTTGTGGGTTTTTGGTATGTTTTGATTGAGGAATCGTTCGTAATTGCCAATGTCCATGTCGCACTCGCCACCGTCTTCGGTAACAAACACCTCGCCGTGTGCAATTGGATTCATTGTCCCGGCGTCATAGTTCAAGTAAGGATCTATCTTTACGCAAGAAACTTTTTGATTTGATAACTGCAACAATTTGGCAATGGATGACGTCATTACTCCCTTGCCAAGTCCAGACATCACTCCACCGGTAACAAAAATGAACTTTGTCTGCACATTTACAAACGGAAATCGGTATTTTTAATTCTTTATCTGACGACAAAATTCTAATACCGTCCATGTGGTCTGAAAGAAGTGTTTTTTGAGGGAATATGGGTAATTGTTCTTGGAACCGTTGCATCCGTACTTGTAACCGTAGGATGGATTCCACAAATTGTTCGCGGCTATAAAACAAAAAGCCTCTCCGATGTTTCCTATTATCTGATGGCACTAATTTCCGCAGGATCTGTCCTGTGGATTTTTTACGGAATTGCAATAAACGACAAGATAATAATCGGAGTGAACATAGCTATTCTGATTTTTAATCTGGTGTTGTTTGGCATGAAGGTAAAGTATTCCAAAAAATAAAGATTAGGCGCCCTTTGTCGTGTTTTTTAATTTTCTTGTAAATGTAGCAACGGTGTTTTTTAGTTTTGCAGACGGGGTTTTTTCTACCAGTTTTATCAGCGCACTGCCTACTATTACTGCATCTGCCCCATGATCTATGAAGCGTTTGGCGTCATCGGGAGTAGAAATGCCAAATCCGATGCCGACAGGAATTTTATGTCTGGCTGCATTTTTTGTGGTCTTTAGCGCATCAATTGTGTATTGCTGTATTTTGTTTTGAACGCCGGTTGTCCCATAAACTGCCACCAAATACAGAAAGCCCGTTGTGCGCCTGATTATTTTTTCAAGCCTTTTTCTGTCGGTGTTTGGCGAGACAAGAAATATTGTGTCTATGGCATTGTTCTTGGCTGCCTTTAGGTATTCCCCTGATTCCTCGATTGTCATATCTGGAGTAATTACGCCGTCGATTCCGGCGTTTTTTATCTCCCTGAAGAATTTTTCGTAGTTTTGATGATACAGGATGTTTGTGTATGTCATCAATACCAGCGGTATGTCGCTTTCCTGCCTGATTTTTTTCACAAGCCTGAAAAACTGCCCAAGGTTGGTCCCCCTCTCAAGTGACACGGTGCTTGCGTTTTGTATTACCAGCCCGTCGGCCAGCGGGTCTGAGAATGGAAAGCCAAGCTCAATTATGTCTGCTCCGCCTTTTATCAGTCCGCGTATCACTGTCAGAGTGTCTTTCTCATTTGGATATCCAACCATGGTGTATGCGATTAACGCCCTTTCGTTTTTAGAATAAAGTTCTAGAAACTTAGCTTGAATTCTTGATGTTCTTGACATACTCCTCAACTACTTCGACGTCTTTATCGCCTCGACCTGACAGTGTGATGACAATTGATTCTGATTTTGGTTTTGATTTTGCAATTTTGATTGCCTCTGCAATTGCATGTGATGATTCTAGTGCTGGAATTATTCCCTCGGTTCTTGTCAGCAGCAAAAACGCGTCAATTACTTCTTTGTCTGTGGCACTTCGGTATATCACACGGTTTGCGTCCTTTAGGAACGCATGCTCTGGACCGACACCTGGATAATCAAGTCCTGCAGAAATGCTGTGTGTTTCTTTTATCTGCCCTTCCTTGTCTTGTAGCAGGTAGGTCATCATTCCGTGCAATACACCCTTTGAGCCGGCGCTTAGCGTGGCTGAGTGGTATTCTGTTTTCAGTCCCTTTCCTGCCGCCTCTACTCCAATGATTTCAGTATCGCTGTCGACTAGTGGATAAAATGTTCCAATTGCATTAGAGCCGCCGCCGACACAGGCAATTACCGTGTCGGGCGCTTTCTTGTTTATTTTTTTCATTTGCTGTATGATCTCCTTGCCAATCACTGACTGAAAATCGCGTACCATTACCGGATATGGATGAGGACCCACAGCAGAGCCAAGCAAATAGTATGTGTCTTTTACGTTTGTAATCCAGTCCCTTATTGCCTCATTGATTGCGTCCTTTAGGGTCTGTGAGCCCGATTTTACTGGATGCACCTTGCTTCCAAGGAGATTCATTCGGTACACGTTCAGTTTTTGCCTTATGGTGTCTTTGTACCCCATGTATACCTCAGATTTTAGTCCAAGGCATGCGCAGGCCATTGCGGTTGCGACGCCGTGCTGCCCTGCGCCAGTTTCTGCAATGATTCGCTTTTTCTTCATTCTCTTGGCAAGCAGTGCCTGGCCCAAAGTGTTGTTGATTTTGTGAGCCCCGCCGTGGAGCAGATCCTCTCTTTTTAGATAAATTTTTGCGCCGCCCAGTTTCTCGGTGAGGTTTTTTGCATAATACAGAGGGGTTGGACGCCCCGCATATTCTGTAAGGTAGTAGTTTAGTTCTTTTTTAAAGCTCTTGTCGTTTTTGATCTTTAGGTAATTTTCTTCCAGTTCTTCGATTGCGGGAACCAGTGTTTCAGGAATGTACTTTCCGCCAAATTCGCCAAACCTTCCGTCTTTTGGAAATCTCAAATTCATATTGCGTTTACCAGCCCCCTGACTGTCTCTTCAATGTTGTCGCTTTTCATGATGCTTGATCCAATCAAAAATGCATCGGCGCCGCACTTTTTTAGGAATTTGATGTCACTAGGCGAGCTAATCCCGCTCTCGGACAGCGTTATTTTTGATCTTTTCTGGTTTTCTAACAGTCTTTTCGTAGTGTTTATGTCGATTTCCAAAGTATCCAGGTTTCTGTTGTTGATTCCTACAATGTCTGCGTCTGTCTTTAGTGCGTTTGCAAACTCTGATTCTGTGTGCGCTTCAACTAGTACCTTTAAGCCCTTTTTGTGGCCATACGAAATGTACTCGTCGATTTCTTTTAGGTGCCCTGTATCAAACAGGGACTGTATTAGCAACATATAGTCCGCACCAATTTTTTTTGCAGTGTCTATTTGGATTTTATCGACAATGATGTCTTTCATGAGCATTGGAACTTTGACCTGCCGTCTGACCTCCATAAAATACTTTGGCGAGCCGCTGAACAGGTATGGCTGTGTAAGGACTGACAGCCCTACTGCACCCCCGCTCACCATTGCCTTGGCAATCGTTGCTGGGTCAGACATCTTTCTTATCTCTCCAAGCGACGGGGACGCAAACTTGATCTCAGTTATCAAAGACGCATGCCTGTTGCTCCTAATTGAATCTGCGAGGTCTGTTCCAGAATTTGGCAGTTGCTCTGAAATCTCATAAATTCCGTCATTAATCGCAGTACGGGAGTTGTTTACCAGTTTTTTTAAAACGTCACTCATGTGGCTTGTACCTCTTTTAATTTTTCAATCTGTCCGCAAGATTTGACAAAATCCGTTAAGAGCAAACTAGCCTTCCCGTTTTTTATTGTCTGTCTGGCAATCTCTATTGCGTCGCCAAAGTTTTCGGCAATGTTTGAGACCATCAGTCCTCCAGCTGCATTCAGTATTGTAATTTCGGTCATTGAACGACTTGCTGTGCCGTTTAGCACCGATAAAAACGCTTGAATCGCCTGCGACTTGGATGAAATCTGTATGTCCTTAATTGACGCCTTGTGCAGGCCAAGTTTTTCTGGATCTACTGTGAACGTATCCATCCTGTTGTTCTTTAGAAAGCAAACCTTGTTTTTTCCGGTGGTGGATAGCTCGTCAAGGCCGTCTGCAGAGTGAACAGTCATAATGTTTTGCGCGTTTCTTTTTTTCAAAATTTTAATTATTCTTTCGAGGTATTCCTCTGAGAACACTCCGATCAGCTGATTTTTCACTTGT
>DATIGB010000036.1:0-2825 GCA_035454985.1 Candidatus Nitrosotenuis sp. | reverse complement strand
GTCTGGAGGAACTGGAAGACATTCTTCAAAATGCAATAAACGAGCCCGGAGACGATCCTGCGCAGACCATGTCCGTGGACGCGCCAAGAAACGACGATACAAAATCCATAACAAAATACCTGGTGGAAAAAGGATATCTTCGCGACGAAAAAAACTGGCTGACAAAAAAGGGGTTTTTGGCAATAGGAAACCAAATACTCCGCAGCCTGATGAATGATCTTAAAACAGACGAGTTTGGCCTGCACGAGACAAAGAAAATTGGACAGGGGACAACCGTCCTTGATACTAGTAAAAAATTTGAGTTCGGAAATGATCTGAAATTCCTCAACGTTCCAAACACCATCCTAAATACAGTACAGCGAACTTCAAAGGGCGGCTCTGAGCTGAGGTTTCCGCTAGACGTTGACCTTGATGACCTCGAGGAGTTTGAGACAGTTAACGACGTCAGGGCCTCCGTTGTCTACTGCATAGACCTGAGCTCCACAATGAAGTCGTCTCTGGCAAATTCCGGGATGAGCAGAATAGAGGCTGCAAAAAGGGCGCTGTGGAGCCTTTACGTTTTGAACAACAAGTTCTTTCCAAACGACTCTGTCTCGGTGATCGGGTTTGCGTCCATGGCATCGGTGGTGGACCCACACGACATTCCGTTTCTAAAAACGTATGACGCAAATGACGACTTTTTGCACTATACCAACTACCAGGCGGCGTTCAGACTGGCAAAAAAGATCCTGCAAAAAAACAACGCTCAAAACAAGCGCATCGTGCTGATAACAGACGGCCAGCCAAGCGCCTGCTTTGTGGACACCGAACACCAGAAGAACAAAATCCTCTCCGAAAAACCGTACTCCAATTTCTATACTCCAAGCGAGCCTCTGCTGTCAAAAATCAGACACGAGCGCAACATCAAGATCCACAATGACAAGAACAGCCTGGTTTACCTCTGCTACAAGTACAAAAAAGTCGACCCCAAAATACACGAGCAAACGCTGGCCGAGGCAAAAAAATGCATGCGGGAAAACATTGACATTGATACAATTGTGATAAGCGAGGAAACGGAGCTGCTGACGTATGTGCAGGAAATGGAAAAAGAGTTTTCCGGCCGCACGTACCACATAAACCAAAACAACATGGACCGGGTGCTGGTAATTGACTATCTGTTCAATACCAAGAAGATATTAAGTTCGAAAAACAACTGGAACTGAAATGGCAGAATTTGACAAGGAAAAGATAGTTGAGTGTATCTTCAATCCGGACGTATCCGTGGTCCTAGCCGAGCTTGAAGGCGGCGGAAAGGAGCTGTCGTACCTGGCAGGAAAAGTCGGCGTCCCTGAGAAAGAAATCGAGGACAGGCTTGCATATCTTGTGGAATGCGGCCTTGTTAAGATCGAGTCCTTGGTCTATTCTGTAGATGCGGAAAAGCTTGCCAAAATAATGGAAGGCGATGAAAACTATGAAAACGTAATGGATGGGCTGACAAAGCTTGACAGCTATCTTAACTGAGTCTTTTTCCTGCTCTTGATTGCGTAAATGCCTGATATCACAACCCCAGCAAACCCGGAAAGTATGAACATCTGCCCAAGGAAGTTTAGCGAAATTAGAAGCCTGTCTGGCATGTGGGTGAGGCCTATCAACACGTGAACCTCTGTCTGCCTTTGGTTTTCCAGCTCCAGCCTGTAGGATCCCTTTTCTGGAATTTTAAACTGTACCTCGGTGTTTTTCTGATCAATTTTCTTAGTAGATATGATCTGGTTGCTTGGATCAAAGAGGCTCGCAACCAAGTCTGCGTCTGCAAACCCTTCGGACTGGACAACAAACACTGCCGTTTCCGTTATCGCAGGATCAAGTGCCTTTGTTACTTGGATCGGCGCAGTACTGTTGAGAATTCCCTCGTTGTACGTTATGTCCTGGGTCACAAGGCTTGCACCATAATACGAGGTTATCATGCCGACTGCAACCAGTGCGCCTGCGATCAGAATGACTGTGTGCGACTTCTTCATTGTTTACCAAGGCCGGCATGCTCTATATTGGTATTAACGTTCTTTGCCTGAGTTTGAGAAATTTAGCCTCGGCTAATAAATTTAGCCTAGGCTAAGTTTTAAATAGACAAAAGCCGTACTTTGTTCAGTAACGTCTTGAAGCGCTTCTCAAAAATGCTATTTGTCCTAGCGGTAACTGCGATCCTGACTACGTTTTATTTTGCATATCCAAACTCCAGCAGTGCCAAGTCTGAGGAGAAGACATTCCTCTCGCATAACGGCGCAGTGATCACGACCACTGGCGACATTTTGGATCCCGTCTATTCCGCTCAGACTCTGAAATTTGATCCCGACAAATACCTAAGGGAGTTTAACTACGGCAGGGTGTCAAAGCTGCCGGACGGAACAACGCTGCGCGAATTTACGATAATAGCCGAAGACGACAAACTCATGGAGATCTCGCCCGGAGTATTCTATAACGTATGGACGTTTAACGGAACGGTCCCAGGTCCGACAATCAGGGCAACAGAGGGCGACTTGGTGAGAATTCATTTCATAAACAACGGCACGCGCTCGCATACCATGCACTTTCATGGAATCCATGCTGCAGAGATGGACGGTGTCTTTGAGCCAGTCGGGGCAAAGGGCGGCCAGTTCACATACGAATGGATTGCAGGACCAGTCGGCGTACATCCGTATCACTGCCATGTGATGCCGCTTGAAGAACACATCGTACATGGTCTGTACGGAGTTTACATCGTTGATCCAAAGGAAGGCAGGCCTCCTGCAGACGAAATGGTAATGTTGCTAAACGGATTTGATACTGACTCTGATGCTGAAAACAACTTT
>DATIGB010000035.1:0-7293 GCA_035454985.1 Candidatus Nitrosotenuis sp. | reverse complement strand
ATGTCAAAGAACCAAAAGAAGACAATAAAGACGACTGAAAAGGAGACATCCTCTCTGACAAAAAAGGACTCCAGTGCGCTAGTTAAAAAAATCGCAGCAGTGTCTGACTCTACAAAATCATTATCAAAGGAAATCAAGACGATGGCAAAAATATTTTCTGACAACCAGAAGGTGCTCATCTCAATGAAAGACATGATTGACGCACTTGCCTCTGCAATAGAGCAAATCCAAAAACAATCAAAACAGATCAACATAATGGAGGAAGACAGCCAAAGGCTATTTTCAGGGTTGAATCAGGTGCGTTCGCAGGCATCGCTTGTTACAAAACTATACGAGCAAACAAGCCGGCTGCAGGATCAGGTAAACAAGATAAGCCAGGTCCAAAAGGAGACGCCCAGCTCAGAAAGCATTATGAAAACTATGTCTGACACAATGGCGTCGACCCAGAACAATACTCACATGATAATAAAAATAGCTCAAAGAATTGACAACATAAAAGAAAATCTTGACGGCATCTCGTCAAGGGCGGAAAAGATTTCCTCAGTTGGTACTGAAATTGAAGATCTAAAGAAAAAAATGCAATCTGTCTACGATAAATCCGAAAAATCCAATTTGGAATCTGAAATAATGTCACTAAAACAAAACATCACAAACATCCTAGAAAAAACAAACTCTGCGTCGGGAATTGTCACAGAACTCGAATCGATCAAGAATCAGATTGCTCAAGTGTCTGAGAAGGCGGACAAAATAGACGCTTTTGGAGACAAAATGCAAGACCTTCAGCAAGAACTGCTGTCAAACATGGCAAGAACTGAAACCATCCAGCATCTTTCAGGCGAAGTTCAAAAAATCGAATCTGAGATTGATTCTTTGCTGCACCGGGCAGACGCTACTGCGTTTGTCGGCGAGGGATTAAAATCGATACAGGAAGACTTTACTTCCTTTAAGGAGGCTGTATTCAGCAAAACAAACACAGTGGACCAAAAGATATCTGTGATATCTGAGCTATTCAAAAGATCTGACGCGTCTACGTCAGAGTTTCACAAAAAAGCCGATCAGCTATTCCAGGACTTGCAAGAAATCAGAACCGTGACAAACAAGTCGTCATCTAACGCATCAAAGGAGGTGGTTGGCCTCTTGAAGCTGTCAGAATTCCAGTCAAACCTAAGAATTCTTTCAGAATCAAAGTATGGCGAGCTAAAGGATATCAAAAGAATGGCAGAACAGACTGCCCTCATAATCAACCTCTTTGACAAGCTATCAATAGAATCCGAAGAAAAGCTCTCACTTCCCCAGGAAGTGAGGCAGTGGGCCCTAAGCAAGATGCTTGACTGTGCGGACAGATGGGAGATAAGATTCACTGACTTGTTTGCCGTGCTGATAGACAAGCTTGGGAAGGAACTAATGAAGGAAAACATCCGAATCGAGCAAGTGAGGGATATCTTTGGAATACGCGGCGTTGACGAAATAAGAAAGGAACTGGATCTGCAGTGACTGGCATCTGGGCAAAACCCTGAAGTTTTGTATCAAACGCAGTCAGATACCCCAGGTCTAATTCTTCACCATATCAGATGACCCAATCATCACTCTGCACCTGGATCTGCGGCAGCATTCCTAATATTCTTAATTTTGTGGCAGCCTGACTGCTTGGATGCCGCACGCTACAAGTCCGTTCGTTTTCTGATAGGTAAGATTTTTTCACCAATTTGTAATACAACGCGACCTTGCCACTTAAAAAAAAATTTAGGGATTTTATGGCATGAATTCCCAGATTCTTGACAAAGTAGTTGAATCAGGAGTCTGCGGAATAAAAAAGGCCGAATTAAAGAAGATCTTTGGCAACGAGTGCGAGCCATCCCTTGCGGAGCTTGCCAATAACGAGCAGGTAATAGTTGACAATAAGGGCGTAGCGCACTATGTTTGGACCAAGGAGAACTACCTGTCCCACATATCGCAAAACGACCCCAAGTTCAAGATACTATCAAAACTAGTCAAAAATCTGGAAAACTCTGTCAATCAGATGCGCAGCCAAATTTCTGCCGAGAAAAATGACTTGCACGTGCCATTTCAAACCCAATTCGACGGCTCGATTTCAAAACTGTCATCCTCGCTTGGTTGGGTTCCTCTCTCTGAGGTCAGGCAAAAGGTTTGCGACTCATTGAAAATTTCACAGGAAGAATTCTACGCTTTGGCATCATCATTAATCGAATCAAACCAAGCAAAATATGAAATCTCAACTGGGGGCAAGGAAGGTATCATCGTGCGCGGCATGCTGCACGGATACGTACGAAAGATATGACCTATCCATATGGATTGAAAGCAAATCCGTACCCAAGCAGTCCTACCCCAACTGAGCAAGATGCAAAAATCCTTGGGGGAACACGGCACATTGAGGCAAAAGACACCATAACAGAATGCATATCTGATCTTTACAAAAAAATTACAAGGAAAAACTCTACTGACAGCGATTTTCGAGTAATAACGCTGGTGCAGGACGTGGGCTCTGGCAAGACTCATCTTGCACTACACGTCAAGACGCTAAAAACAAGGCAGGACATAATGACAACATATGTCGATCTTTCCACAATAGCCCCAAAGACGAACGAAAGCATTTACAATGCACTAATCCGCGGATTTAACAAGGAGCTTTTCTCGGAACTAAAGATAAAGTTCCTCATGCAAATGTGTGAAAGGGCGCAAAAGGGAGATGTCTTGGCCAAAAAGGCATTGGGCTATGGGGTCTTTGACAAGCTAAAGGGAATCACACTAAAACAAAAGGCGGAGGACATCATGTATGACAAGCAATCTGCTCCAAAAGAGCCCCTTGAAAGATATCTCGCTGTAAACTATGATCCACACGAAGCAGTACTGGTCAAAAACATAATTTACAACTCGTTTGACAAAATAACCAACCTCGATGATCTGCTTGGCCGGATAACTGCAATATCGAAGTTTTCTCACAACTTACTTGGAAAGGTGACTCTCATCGAGCTTGACGAATTTGATTCCCAGGAGGGCTCAATGGAGTTCGTCAAGTCACTGATAAACGCGCACATCCCAGCATCAGTTCTCTTGCTGATTACCACTCCGTCTGCGTATCTTGACATACAGAAGGCAAACGTATCGGTATTTGACAGGCTTGAGAAGGCAAACTACAAAATTGATCTTGCCGGAGCAAATTCTGTTGACGAGCTAATCGAAATTGCTATTGAATACATAAAAGAAGCAGACAAAACGGAAAAGTTCAACAAAAAAGAACAGCACGATCTTGCTGCAAAAATTCGCGTTCTGTGCGACGAGTTTCCTGAGTTTAGAAACGTCCGATCCATAATCAATATACTGAATCACGCAATAGAAGTGGCAAACTCGCTCTCAGTGCAGCAAATCACAGAAACCGTCATTGACGAGACTGTAAAGCACACGTACCCAGGGCTTAAGATTCGCGGCAGCATCATGGAAGTGCCAATATCAGAATTTATCAAAATTAAAAGAAGTGCTGGCGCAACTGAGGCTCAGATAAAACAAGCACTCACAAATCTGGTAAACTATGCCCACGAAATCGGAAACATCTCAAAGGCAAGCAAGGCAAACCCGTCATTTGATGTTGTGTTCAGCGATCCATTTGGCACGAAAATAGGAATAACCGTAGTAATGGACAATAATCACGCAAAGAACTTTGAGACAATATCAAACGTGCTAAAATCATCTGCATTTGTTGACAAGCTCGTTATTCTAACAAACACGAGCGTGCCCCAATCAAATCAGGCTACAATTGTGACCATGGACAAGTCCAAACTCATAGATTTGCTGTACTTTAGTAATCAGTATACTGCGCACAAGCTAGACGAGCCAGAAACTGAAAAAGTCAAGATGCTTGCAAAGACAATCTGCGTAATCTAGTCGACCCAAAATAATTTTAATGAACCATTCCATGACTTAGTGGTGCAAAACCATCTTTTACAAATTCTAAACGATCATTCTGGTCCCGTGACTAACGGGGTACAAAGCATGCTGGACAAAATTACTCCTGAAATTCCGCATTCTTCATTTATCACGGACTTGGCAATAATCATGATTCTGGCATCCGTAGTCACACTTGCATTTTTCAAGATGAAGCAGCCGCTAATTATCGGATATCTGTTTGCCGGCATGCTGCTTGGGCCTCTGTCTCCCCTCTGGGCCTCCCTAATACCAGAAGGTGGCGAATTCATGGGTCTTGGACAGTCTGGCATACTATCGGATGTTTCGGTGCTCAACATATTCGCGGAGCTCGGTGTGATTCTGCTTTTGTTTGTGATTGGAATCGAATTTCCATACTCTAAGATCAAATCGATTGGTAAAGTTGCAATCGGTGCGGGAACAATAGGACTGTTTCTTACACTTGGCGTTGTATTTTACGCCTCGAGCCTGTTTGGCCTTGGGTTTATGAATTCATTATTCTTGGGCGCCGCGTTGTCCATCAGCAGTACTGCGATTATTGTAAAAGTTTTAGAGGATTCTGGAAAAATAAAAAAAGAGTCGTCAATTCTTGTCCTAGGCATGCTGATTGTAGAGGACATAATTGCAGTCATACTGATTGCGACTCTGGAATCCGTAGCATTGGCGGGGAGCGTTTCCTATACTAGCATATTGACAATTGTTCTTGTTGCGGCAGGCCTGATTGGAGGAACTCTCACCGTTGGGACAAAAATAGTTCCGCGACTTATTGACAGAGTTGCAGCAACGGAGCACAAGGAAATTCTTCTGCTGTCAGTTCTCGGCGTTTGTTTTGGATATGCGCTGCTTGCAAACATTGTTGGCCTTTCCGTCGCGATCGGCGCATTCCTGGCAGGCGTTTTAGTGGCCGAATCAAAATCCGCAGAAGTCTCTAAAATCCTGTCAAGTCCAATCAAGGACATGTTTGTTGCAATATTTTTTGTCTCAGTTGGAGCGCTGATGAATATTGCAGAACTTGAGCACTATGTTGTTCTGGCAATCGGACTTATCATAGTGTCAGTACTGGTCAAATTTGGCGGTGTAATGCTTGGAACCTTTCTGTTTAGGCAGGAGCGAACAAAATCACTGCGTTCGGCATTTGCCTTGGCTGGACCAAGGGGGGAATTCTCTATAGTGATAGTGAAAACCGGCGTAGATATTGGGGCTGTTAGCAGCTTTGTCTTTCCGCTGATTGGTATAATATCCATAATCAGCGCGTTTATTTCACCGCTCTTGGTTAAGGCAAGCGATAGGGTTATTCCGAAATTGGAGGATTAGAAATGTCAGACGATGAAATGAAAAAACTAATGGACATGGTGCATCTTGGAATTACTGAATTCAACTACAATGGGACTCAGGTTCCATGCATTATTCTGGCAGAGAAAAAGTTCGATGAGATCATGGCAAAAATCGCAGGAAAGCCGGTGTCCGTTGATACCAATCTTAACATACTGCAGGACGGTCTTGGGCATGTTTTTGTTGAGGTCGTATTGACTTTTTCACAGGGAGGAATTGAGGAAAAAGTGCTCCTGTATGCAAATGAATCCGTTTCTTTTTTTGAGTCGCTGGAAAGCACCGCTATGCTTGCACTGTCGTCGCCACGTTCCCAAGTGGGTAAGGAGAACGTGTTCATGATTCAGCTCCCAAGACCAGAAAAAATCACCCAAGCCTTGGCAATAATTAAAAAAGGAATCACTCCGGAAAAATAACTGTATCAAATCAACTGATCACAAATCGTAGCTTGTTCTATCAATACGCACAATAATTCTTTATTGCAATGTTAAGATTTTGTTCATGATTGGGGATGATAATGCGTATAACTAATGAAATCAAACCATACTTGTGTCACATTGCGGATTTGGTGGTGAATCTTACTGTTGGCTTGCGTGACAATAAACAAAAAGACATTTTGAGTAAATCTAGGTAGAAAACAATGAAGATCGGACTATATCATGTTCAACTGATGAGGTACTATGAGGAGGTACTTGCACAGGCTGCAAGGAATTATGCTTTTACTGGCGATAAAAAGTGGGAAATGCGTTATCGGGCAATTGAGCCAATGTCTGACGTTCTGCTCAAAAACGCAATCGCCAACATCGATGAGGCAATTAAGCCATTTTTTGTCGTAATGGACAATGCAAATGTGAAACTAGTCAAAATGGAGTACAAGTCAATTGATCTTGTAAATGAAGGAAAAAAAGAGAAGGCAATTGCACTTTTGGACGGTGCAAAGTACGCCAATCAAAGAAAAATCCTAGCAGGAGGCCTGGAGGATTTTATTACAAAAATTGAAAGTAAGGGTGAGCTACACGACGCTCTCTCCGACGTGATGATTCCGTCAGTCCAGAAAATTATTGAACTGGAAAGAAAACTGGCAATAATGGAAGACGATCTAAAAAAGGAAAAACTGTTTGCAATAGGCGAACTCTCTGCCAGGCTGGCGCACGACATACGTAATCCGTTATCGGTAATCAACACCTCAATTAACATTCTAATTTCAAAAAAAGACGTTGACGCTAAAACCGCCGAAACGTATGAACGAATGCAGCGTGCAGTGGAACGAATCACATATCAAATAGACGAAGTGCTAAATTTTGTAAAACCTCGAGTGTCTTCACTAAGAAACACTTCCTTACACGAGATACTGGCATCTGTTATGGCCAGAATTGACATCCCTGAAACTGTAGTAATAACAATTCCACCCAACAATATTGAATTTGTTGGGGATGCCATAAGCTTGGAAATTGTCTTTGTAAACCTAATTACAAACGCGCTTCAGGCAATTAATAATTCAGGAGAAATAACAATCGATGCAAGCATAGTGAGAGAAAAAATTATTATCAAAATTCACGATAGCGGCCCTGGAATACCGAGCGATGTCATTTCGCAAATATTTGAACCGTTATTCACGACAAAACAAATTGGAACCGGACTTGGCCTTACCAGCTGCAAAACCATAATTGAGCAGCACGGTGGTCATATTGACGTCGAAAGTGCGATAGGTAAAGGCACCACGTTTACAGTTATGATTCCTTATCGGCAAATCATGTGAGCCTAGTATTGTGATGCCTCTAAACCTGTTCTGAATTCAGAAAATAGAATCAGTGCGGCTGCCGGGATTTGAACCCGGGTCACAGAATTGGCAATCCCGCGTACTAGCCAGGCTATACTACAGCCGCATGATCGTTTAGACGAAATTTAGTCTAATTAAATTAATTGTTGCCCTGCGGGGCGCTTGATACGTAAAAAAATCAAAAATACTGCCATTGTTTTTAATCTAAGATTGTCATACTGATATCGTGGATAAAAGACTCAAAG
>DATIGB010000034.1:0-3925 GCA_035454985.1 Candidatus Nitrosotenuis sp. | reverse complement strand
ATTGCTTTTGGATGCGCGGGACTTAAGATCAAACAAATGGGTGATCCCGTCTCTTAGGGGTTCGTGGGTTCAAATCCCACCTCCTGCATTTTTTTTATTTTACGTGCTTGATTCCCTTGGAGTTTAGAATTTCGTAGACATCTGGAAGTGAAAACACAAAACCGACATGGACGCAGTCTTTTTCCTCGCAGAGCTGGCAGAACAGCTCTCCCTTTTGGACCGCAACTTCTGCGATTCTGTTTTTGATGTTGTCCTTTAGAACTACTCGGTCGTCATCGATTGCAATCTTTTCTAGCTTTGGAGCGTACCTTGCAAAGGTCTTGTCCTTTAGCATCGTCTGCTCTAGCATGTATGTCACATAGCCTGAAAAGCTGTTGATGCCCTTCATGGTCAGGTCTGGCTTGTTCTTTTCAAAGACATCAAAGAACTTGTCATACACTTCTTCTGAAACTGTTATTGATTTGAAACCTGCTTTTGGCATTTTACTTACCTGTTACCGTACTTTAAGGTACTGAACTATTTAATGTTTACCAAGATTGATTTTTCACCTCAGATGTAACAGAATCCAAGTGTCAAAAACAATAACCTGCATTAGCTGTTTTCTCGTGTAAAAATCATTCAATTTTCTCTCAACTAAAACCAAATCATGGACTGTCCCTAAACGAAAGCAGCGAATAACCCACACCTACAAAGACCTAAATTCAGTAGGGAATCACCATACTGCGCAATGAGATGTGAGAATTGTGGAGAAGTCTTGAAGGAACCTAAACCGGATAAAACGACTGATAAAACAAACAGATCAATCAGATGGGTCTGTGATAACTGTGGCCAAGTTTGCAACCAAATGCAACATGCCTAGTACATAACAAAAAATCAATCCATCCTGATATCCTTGATAGATCCTTGAAATCAGCACCAAATTTACCGGTGTCAAGATTATGGTTGTTTTGGGCAAATGCATCTGCCGTATGATTAAAAACAGATTAAATAATTCAGAGCCATACCACAGTCATCCAAATGACCAGAGGGTACAGTCTGGAAGAAATCCAGAAAAAACTAATCGATGTTCTGTCCGACTCCAAAACCGGACTCTCAGGGGTGGAAATTTCTGAAAGACTCGGAGTGAACAGGGCAACGATGGCAAAGTATCTCAATGTGTTTGCAGCCGAGGGCCTGATAAGACAAAAAAATGCGGGCAACATCAATTTGTGGTTCATCGAGTCCGGAACCGAGCAACTGCATTTCCCAGATGACTATTTCCACGTAAAGGAAAAGCTGCTAGAGCACCTCACATCGGGGACGCAAAGCCAGGTCTACAACCTGGTTAGGAACTGCCAGCACTCGGGCGCAACCGTCTCAAAGATAATCAACGAGGTGATGATTCCTGCAATCGACCACATCAACGACCTGTACCTCAAGGCAAAGATTGGCAAGTCAGAGTCCAAGCTGTTCAATGGAATAGTCTCAAACGCAATCCAAATCCTCGGACTTGTTCCACGCGAGTCAAACCCAAAGAAAAACATAATCGTACTTTCCGCAGACTCGCCCAGCTCCCTTTATGCCAAGGCCGCGTCGTGCGCGTTTGGCTCACTTGGATGGCAGGTCTGGGAGCTTGGCGACATGTCAGACGCAATCGATGTGATGTACGATCTTGACCTGCAAAAATTCCTGACCAGAATATGGAAGCAAAAGCAGGGAATAATGATAGTTGTTGTGGTTTCGGGAACCGAGGACGGGATCAAGTTTTTCTCAGAGGCGGTGAACTCTGTCAAGCCAAAGTTTGGAAAGAACATGCACCTTGCAGTCTACTCCAGAATAAAAAAGCCAAACGCAAAGGCCGAGTTTGTGACCGACGGTTTTGAAAACGTGATAAACTGGGCCGAATCCGTATCCCAAAACGCACTTGGTTAAATGGGCCGAGAGAGATTCGAACTCTCGACCTTTCGATGTCTGAAAGGTAATTTTATCAGTCGAACGCTCCAGCCAAGCTGAGCTACCGGCCCTGAAAAATCCTCAAAAAGAACGGTCTTTTAAGTGTGTGGTCAATTCTTCCACTTTATGGAACAACCAATGGAAGGATCAAAATCTTTTGCAATCTTCTGGCCGCCGAGCAATTTTTCTATGTTTGAGATCATTGTCTTTTCTGTCGCCCTGTCTTCTGGTTTCATCGCGTTGTCTATCCTTCCGTGAAAGACAAGCCTTCGATCCTTGTTGAACAGGAACGGATCCGGGGTGCACACTGCTCCGTATTTTTTTGCCACCTCTTGGGTCTCGTCCACCAGATAAAAGAAACCGATTTTCTTTTCCGACGCAAACTTTTTCATGGAATCAAAGCTGTCATCCGGATACGCTACTGCGTCGTTGCTGTTTATCCCAACAACTGCCACCCTTCCCTTGAACTTGCTTTGGATCTCGTTTATCGCGTCAACCTTTGCCCTGACGTAGGGGCAGTGGTTGCACATGAAAACTACGAGCAACGCCTCATAGTCCCCGAAGCTGGAAAGCGAGTACTTTTTGTCGTCTATTCCGACCAGCTCAAATCCCGGCGCCGCATCTCCTGCCTTTAGCGCCACCTTGGATTCCATTACTACCATGGTTCTGTATCAAAAATTTTGTAAATAAAATTCTTGCCTCCAAGTGTCATTTCATGTGATTGAAAACTGTCAGCGAAACAAGTAACGGAATCCGTCAAAACAACAATTAAAATCCATGCGATTTTCTAGTACTTTTAATGGGCTGATAGTTCAGCGGTAGAATACTCGCCTTGCACGCGAGGGGTCAGGGGTTCAAATCCCCTTCAGTCCATTCCTTACTGTTCAGCGATCTTTTATGGTTCAGAATCAAGAAATGATTTAAATATGATGATTTGGACGACAAACACATGGCAGGCGCAGCCGGAGCAATCGGCGTATGGATACCACTTATTGTCGGTTTAGCACCAGGTTTAGTATACTGGTTAGCTATTACTGCAATGAAGAGCAAAAAGTAAAAAATCCCTTCTCTTTTCATTTTATTCTATCTATTTTGTAAAAGCTTCTAGTCCACATTGTATACAATATGATATTGTCTATGTGATTAATCCCGGCTGTGTACCAGAATCAGTTGAAAAGGATAATCGTATTTGCTTTACTAGTTTTGATGCTGCCTGTGGCACAGGGATTCGCCGAGGTGGCAGACAAGCCATCGAGCCTTGGCATAAAGCTGATAGGAAACACGTTTAGCTACAAGGACCCCGACGGGTACACTGTCGTCATGGGCGAGGTGGAAAACACAAAGAACTTCCAGGTCACAAATGTCAAGATATGGGTCGGCTTTTACGCCGACAAGTCGTCGGGTAGCGGCTCTGCACTTGAAACCACTACCGGGACAACCCTGCTTGATGTGGTCCCATCGCACGGAAGGTCGCCGTTTATGATAAAGTCGCAGACTGCAAACTCTGAAATTTCCGAAGTCACAGTAAACCTGCTTGGGTTCAACTCTGCTGCCCAAAAGCAGCAGCTGCTAGATGTAGCGCCGGGGGCTCTGTCAATCTCGGACACTGCCAAGCTTCCGGGAACCATAACAAACAAGGGCCAGCAAAACAGCACGCACACCAAGGTTCATCTGATATCGTACGATTCGTTCAATCCGCCAAGAATAGTCGGAATCACGACCATTCCACTTGAGGACCTAAAGCCAAACACCACATACGACTTTGACTTTGATGCGGCAGCCGATCCGCGGGCTACGTCATTCAAGATAATTGCCGAGTCCGACAGCTACCAGTCAAGACTCACCGACGTTACCAATGTTTCAGTTGACATATTGACGCGGCTCATCACCATCAACGACGTCCAGATACTGGACTCGTCTGGAAACAAGACATCCAGACTTCGTGTAGGAGAGCCAGTCGACATAACAAGCGCCCTCTCAATACAGGCTGTGA
>DATIGB010000033.1:0-2417 GCA_035454985.1 Candidatus Nitrosotenuis sp. | reverse complement strand
AATTATCTGGGTGCCAGGCAGGAATAGTTCGGCTCTGATTCCAAGGGCAAGTGCTCCGCCCATAAAGAAGAATGCTATTGATGTTATGGTGTAAAGTAGGCCGACATCAGTGTGATGTGTTGAAAACATTATCTGCCAGATCGGGCGTGGCTTTTGTAGCTCTAAGACCATCTTATAGAGTCACTCCGAGTTCTTTTATTAAGTTATTAGTTTTGATCAAGTTCATTCCTCCACAATCAGCGTTCCTCTCATGTTGTAATGGAGCAAACCGCAGTATTCTCTGCATTGAATCGGGAATTCTCCTGCCTTGTCTGGCGCAAACCAGATTTCGTTTACTCTGCCAGCTATTGCGTCTTGCAATACGACATAGTCGTGTATGTTAAATGCATGGTTAACATCCTTGGTAGTTATCTCAAATTTGTAAGCATGGCCTTTCTTTACGTGTAATTCGCCGACTTCCTTGGTTCCGTCTGCATGCTCAAATGTCCAAAACCATTGCTGTCCTATTACCTTGATTACCTCGGCTTCTGCAGGAGCATGCTCCACTAGTCTCTCAACGTTCCACGCTTCTGCGCCGACATATGCCAATAACACAATTACAACACCAACGTAAATCCATTCAGGCCAGTTAGAATGTCCGCTCATTTACCAATCAGTCCCTTCGTATTTTGTCGGCTTGGCGTTTGGGTTTGACTCCCTGAATCGCCAGACTAGCCAGATGAGCGTACCAGACACTACTGCACCAACTGTAAATGCTATAGTCATCATTTTGAAAAACAGGTTCCAGATCGCAACTTTACGATTCACATATTCGTGAGCGTCGGTTCCTGCGGCAAATACCAACTGAATTGTTGGCAATACTACTAAAATAGTCAAAACTGCCATTAACGCAATTGTCTTGTCCATGACCGGTTACAGCCCGTGACCTTAGAATTCTATTTAAGGGTTTTGTAGATTCCTAGAAAGGTCCCTGATCGTATCTTTCAGAATTCATTGCGTTGATGGCAGACAATGAAAACTTGCCCTGCTCTTGGCGAATTATGGTAAGCGACGCATTTGCAATGATAAGCTCAAAGAGGGATCTTGGAGTGAGATTCAAAATGTTTGAAATCATTGCCTTGATTGGATCCATATGTGTCACAAATAGTACATTTTGCTCCTGGTGTTTCTTACATGCAAAATCTACTATGTCCAACACCCTCCTCCTCACCTCTGCAAACGTTTCAACTCCATTTTCCTCAATTGTCGGGTGACCCTCATAGAACTTCAAGAAGACGTTTCCGTGTTTTTCAAACAGATCATCGTATGCCATTCCAGAAAATTTGCCCATCTCAAGTTCGTACAGCCTCTCGTCAACAGTAGTTCCAAGTCCAAGATGGCTGCCAACAATTTCTGCCGTGTTTTTTGCCCGCTCAATTGGGCTTGCATAGATATGTGAAATGTTGAACGGCTTTAGAAATTTGCCAATATCGTTTGCCTGCATGACTCCCTTTTCGGTCAGCGGAATTCCTGAGGCCCTTCCTGCCAAAACGCGTTCAGTGTTATTTCTTGCCTGACCGTGACGCAAGAATATGATTAAACCCAATTTTTTAAATTTCGAAAAAAGATAATAATAACATTACCTGCCTGCGAATATGAAGATAGGTATAATCGGCGGCACTGGCGGCATGGGAAAAGGCTTTGCGCTGAGATGGTGCCTAAAGCATGACGTTTTGATCGGATCGCGTGATTCTCAAAGAGCATCTGATGCAGCATCTGAATATGTTACAGCTGCAAAAGAGGCTTATGGCGGGATAAACGGGACCATAACCGGAAAAGACAACGTCTCAGTTGCGCAACAAAGCGATGTTTTGATTTTGGCAATTCCGTATGAAAACATAGATTCCATTTGCTCAGAATTACTTGGAAAAGTCAAAGACAGCTGTACCGTTATTTCTCCAATTGTTCCAATGACAAAAACAGAAACTGGTTTTGAGTTCATTCCAATTAAGGAAGGAAAGCCATTTGCACACCAACTAGTTCAAAAATATATGAAAAACAAGTCAAGACTCGTTTCTGCGTTCCATGTAATTTCCGAAAAAAAGCTTGTTGATCCCAAGCTCGCATTAGATTACGATATTTTTGTTTGTGGGGACGACAAGGAGTCGCTTGATGTAGTCAATGGCCTTATTTCAGAAATCAAGGGCTTAAGGTCAATCCTTCTTGGCTCAGGTGCACTTGCGTATTTGGCAGAAATGTCAACACCTCTGCTGTTGAATGCAATGATAAAAAACAAGATGAAAAACCCGGGAATCAAAATTCTATAACAATACATGAGCCATTACTATCCGCGCCGTGGCAGAAACTGGTATTCTGCCATGGGTATCCTGTTTATCTCAGTTGCCGGAATTGTAATAATAAGGGATATCTTGATTTGG
>DATIGB010000032.1:0-3088 GCA_035454985.1 Candidatus Nitrosotenuis sp. | reverse complement strand
CGCAAAATTCAAGGCGGCAAACATTGCCTTTCGGTATGACTCCCCCTCCTCGGATGAATTTGGGACGCATGCAAGCTCCCTGTCAGGAAGGCGGATGTCGTATTTTTGCAATGCTTGTTCTGAGACCCGCAAATAGTCGCTGCAGATCTGGTGCCCAAAGCCGCGAGAGCCGCAGTGAATCAAAACGGTCACGTTTCCCTCCTTGATTCCCATCCTCTTTGCAGCCTCCTCGTCGTAGATTTTTTCGATTTTTTGGACTTCTAGAAAATGGTTTCCAGAGCCTAGGCTTCCAAGCTGCGGCGCTCCGCGCTTTCGCGCAGTGTCTGAGACCTTGTTTGGGTCGGCGTTTTTTATCTGCCCGTTTTCCTCGCACACGTCTGCGTCATCCGTTGTCCCGTAGCCGTGCTCTATTGCCCAGTTCACGCCCCGTACAAGCACCTCGTCCAGTTCTGAATAGTTTAGTTTGACAGCCCCCTTTGAGCCCACACCCGATGGAATTGAGTTAAAAAGATCAGTTACAATTTCTTTTAGTTTCGGCCTTACGTCCTTTTCTGCAAGATTTGTCCTAAGCAGCCTCACTCCGCAGTTGATGTCATACCCCACGCCGCCGGGACTTATCATGCCCTCCTCTGCATCCATTGCCGCAACGCCGCCCACCGGAAACCCGTAGCCTTCGTGCCCGTCCGGAAGGACAATTGCGTGTCCCTGAATTCCAGGTATTGTGGAGACGTTGATTGCCTGCAATATGGTCCTGTCAGTCATCATTTTTTGCATCAGGGACTCGTCGGCATAGATTGTCACCGGCACCTTCATTCCCCTGCTAGAATCGGCATCGATTCGGTACTGCATGTTGCCGACTTTTTTTGGAGTGATTGACGACATCATCGGTATGGCGACTAGAAACACAATTTAAACCAAAGCAGTTTATTCTTTGATTTTTGATTCCCTGAAAATGTCAGAGCCGTACCAGCAGTACCTAAAGTAATCAAGGCACCACTCATGGAACATCGGATCGTTTGAGTAGAACAGCTCCGTTATGTCGGACTCGCCGTCAATTTTTGGAAACGCGACAGACGCCTCCTTTTCATTTAATACGACAACGACCTGGACTGTCTTTTTCATTTTCCTCTCGACTAGGCCGTCCTCGATTAGGCTGTCAAACTCTAGCTCCTTTAGGAGGCTCTTTCTTCCCTTTGGTATCACCGCAGACTCGGACAAAACGTAGTGGTAGGCAACTCCCTTTTTGACGCGCCTTACCAGCGGCTCAATTTTGTCAAGAGGTATTTCGGACACCGTCTCGTAGATGTACTGGTTTGCGTTTTTGTAAATTGACTTCCACTGCTCTAGTGTGTGGGAGATTCCCTTGAGATGCTCGCCGCCTGAGAGCTGGCCGATTCTCATTATGAATTTTGCAGGAATGTCGCCAAAATCATGATCCTCAAAATACTTTCTATTTTGGGACAGAAAAACTATTGATGGCACCTGCGAGCAGATGGTCTTTCCATAGGTGGTAAGCGAGTAGTACCCGTCCTTGTCTTTTGTTATGAATCCGCCGTCCTCAAGCCGGGTAAAGTTTCGGTGGACCTCCTGGTTTGTCGAGTCGAGCTCTTTTGCCATCATTCCTATCTTTGATTTTCTCTCAAGCAGCCGAAAGATTATCTGCAGTCTTTGATGGCTTGATAATTCCAAAAAGTTGTTTGCCGACTCTTCATACAGGTCTTCCATGGTGTGATGGTATAATCAAGCCAAATTTAGTGTTTTTTGGCTCAGTACCTTTATTTTGAATGTGGTTTTGGATAAAATTGTGCCAATACTACCAATAGACAGCGGCAGGTACGGAACAAAGGAAATGTTGGCGATTTTTGACGACCAAAAAAAGATCGACTACCAGCTGCAAATAGAGGGGGCTGCCGCGATTGCGCAAAGCCAGATAGGCATGATACCAAAGGCTGCTGGAAGAAACATTTTCCAGGCTGCAAACTCTGGCAAGATAACCGCAAAGAGAATAAAGCAGCTTGAGGCAAAGTCGGACCACGACACTGCGGCACTCGTTGAGGCGCTAAGCGAGAGATGCCAGGTCTCTGCGAGGCCATGGGTGCACTATGGGCTGACCAGCAACGACCTAGTCGACACAAGCAACTCGCTTCAGATCAAGGACGTATTATCGATAATAGAGCCAAAGGTATCGCGCCTTGCGCTCATTTTGGCAAAAAAGGCAGTGCAGTACGGCGACGTTCCGGCAGTCGGCAGGACGCACGGCCAGCATGCAAGCATCATATCGTTTGGATTGAAATTTGCAAACTGGGCAGCAGAGATGGCAGCCCACATACAAAGACTAGAGGAGGTCAAAAAAAGAATCCTCATCTGCAAGACACTGGGCGTGGTTGGCACAGGCTCACTCATGGGCTCAAAGGCAATCGAGGTCCAAAAAATCGTGGCAAAAAGACTCGGACTGTATCCTGCAGAGGTTGCAACGCAGGTAATCCCAAGGGAGCGATACGCCGAATACATTTTCCAGCTTGCCCTGCTTGGGAGCACGCTTGAGAAAATCGCAATCGAGATAAGAAATCTCCAGAGAACCGAAATCGGGGAGGTGGCAGAGCACTTTAAGGCAGGACAGATGGGAAGCAGTGCCGTTCCGGTAAAGAGAAACCCGATCAAAAGCGAGCGCATATCGTCGCTCTCAAAGCTTTTGCGCAGCCAGATGAGCACGTCGTTTGAAAACATTCCGCTGTGGCACGAGCGCGACCTGTCCAACTCTGCAAACGAGAGATTCACAATACCAATGTGCTCCATTCTGCTAGACGAGATGCTTGAGACAATGATTCGGGTAATTGACAACTTGAGGATCAATGTGGAAAAAATAACAAGCAACCTGCAGGTGACAAACGGGCAAATCTTTGCAGAGTTCGTGCTGGAGGCGCTGATAAAAAAAGGAGTTCCTAGATTCGTGGCATACAGGGACGTCCAGCGTGTGGCGTTTTCTGCACATGAAAACAAAATTGACTATATCGATGCGGTAAAAGGCGATCCTGCAATATCATCAAAACTATCAGAAGAGGAAATCGAGAAAATATTTTCTCCCCAG
>DATIGB010000031.1:0-2194 GCA_035454985.1 Candidatus Nitrosotenuis sp. | reverse complement strand
AAACTGGAATAAGGAATATTCTGTACTATATGCAAAACAAAGGATATGAGCAGAATTCGAAGAGAATTCAGATCCTAGCTCAACAAAAAATCAATCTGCAAATGAAAGACCTAGACAGAAGAATGCTTTTCTGTCTGATGAAAAAGGATCTGTAGTTTATTTCGACAAAGAGATGCCATCACATGCCTCAATAAACCACTTTGGCAGATCATTTTTCTGATGGTATACCATTCTTTCTGCCTTTGAATCCAAAACATACGTCATTGCGTAATCATCCACATGCCTTACTGATCGTCCAGCCATCTGCAGTAACCTGAATGCAGATTTTAAGTAATATCTGCGATGATCATGTTCTGAATTGTAAATCTTCTTCATTCTCAAATCATCCATGGTTGGATAGTATGGAGCCTTCACAATAATCTGGAATCTGCTCTCATCGTCAGGCAGGTTTACACCAGATTCCAATCCGGGTGATATCAAAACAGAATTCTTTGTGTTTCGGTGAAGTTCTAAGGCCTCTCCTTTGTCTTGGCCTTTGTATAGGGGAAGAAGCCTTGATTTTAGGTGCGGTGAGATATTTTCCAAAATATAGTCCATCTGTGAATAACTTGTAAGTAAGATCACTCCGCGCTGCTCTGCTCTGATCTTCAAAATAGCCTCAATTTGCGCGATTATTTTTTGTGGGAGAACGGACTCCGTGTCACCAGATTCCACATACTCTGTTTTAAGGAAAACAATTTTCCTATTTTCTTTAGGGATGTTAGAGTCTTCATTGATAAAGAAAACTTCGTCCTTTTTGAATCCCGTTTCTCTGCAGAATAATTCCAGATTTATCGTAGCAGACATGAACAACGTAACGTCAAAATTTCCTGCCAGCTCATCCATAAACCAGTGTATGTGCCACGGTTTGATTGTTATTTCATCAAAATTGTATGGGCGGTTCCTTCCTTGGTCTTGTGTCTTTGATTGGATGTCAGTTATAATGTAATTTTGATCAGATGATGACAGTCCTTTCTGCAGGATCTTCATTTTTGTCGTGTAATTTTTAAGCTCATTGAGCACAAAATGGTTAATGTACCTGTGATCGTTTTCACAATCAACATGTTCTTTGCACTTTAGGAATTCCTTTGTCCTGATGTATTCTCGCACCTTTCCGCAAGAAGCGCAACCGTCTTTGATTTTGACACCATGTCTTATGCAGGAATGATGTTTTTTGATATGATCCTCCGACTGTAAGAACAATGTGTGCTCCGCGCAACTTTTCATGACAGATTCTCTTTTTTGAAACGTATCTGAGAACGAGTTAACATAATTTTTTATGCTGTCAATATCGGAGTCAACTGAGAACTTGGGCATCTCCATTCCTAGGATCTCGCCATAGAACCCATTTAGATTGGTTGCAAGCTGATTTGCAAGCTCCTCGTCTAGTTCGTGTGCCTCGTCACACACCAGCAATTTTCTTTTTGGCATCTCTTCTCCCGATAACAAGTGTGAAAGATATGACGCATAGGAATATGCAACAAAGCTTGACTTTTTCCCAATCTCTATCTGGTCATAGTACGGGCATTTTCTTGGAAGGTCGTTACCGGACACTGTTTCAGCCATGGTTCCGCGCTTGAATATGGTGTATGACTCTGGCTGAGGTCTGTATGCACAGTCATTACAATATCCCTGCGTGCAGTCAAAAACCCGGTTTGACTGCTCACACAAAAAGCGCTTTTTTCCGCGGACAGTATTGAAAAAGCCAAACTCGTTTTTGTACTGGTCCTGCAAAAGAACAGTAGAGGTCAGAACTGTAGAAGATTTTAGATATAGTGATAATGCAATCGCAATCCAGCTCTTTCCAGTTCCAGTCGGAGCAGAAAGAAGAATTTTCTTGTATCCTGATTCCATCGCATGTTGGATTTTTTTGACTATGTCTCGCTGTTTTTGTGTCGGCTCTTTTCCCGCATACCTTCCAACCAAATCCAGCGAATCCATTAGGGAAATTGGCTCACGCGTACTTGCCTTTTTGAAATCCACATCCGAAACGCTGGTGCCAGTCCGTATTCTATTACCGTAAGAATCAAACTGCATTGATGAGTGCAAAAGATGTTGTTTTATAACTGTAGACGATGTAGTTTTCAGCTAACCAACAATTAACACTGAATGAATAATATCATTGATAAAGAATCTAAACCTATTAGAACCATGA
>DATIGB010000030.1:0-2507 GCA_035454985.1 Candidatus Nitrosotenuis sp. | reverse complement strand
CGCCTGTGAATTCTTTTGGGGATCTCACATCTACAAGCACGGTGTCGTTTTTGTCAAGTGCGCGTCTGACATCAAAGAGATACGCCCGCAGCCCCTCGTCTGGCGGCTGGGCAACATATGTGGTCGGGGATACTTTTGGTTCATCTACGGTATAGGGTTTTTTTTCAAGCTCCCATTTTTTCCTTCCACCGTTCATTATCTTGACATTTTTGTGACCATAGTACTTGAAGACCCAGAACACAAACGCCGCAAACCAATTGTTAAAATCGCCGTAAAGAACAACTTCGCTATCGGACGTGATTCCGTTTCTTGACATCAGTGCCTCAAACTGTTTTTTGTCCACAATGTCTCTGGTTATCGGATCGTTTATGTCGCGTTTCCACCAAATCAGAGTAGCCCCGCTTATGTGGCCTTTTCTGTACCCGTTCTCCGGATCATAGTCAACCTCAACTAGATTCAGTTTGTTGTTTGGGGGGTTTTTTGACACCCATTCGGTATCAACCAATACTTCAGGATAAGCGTAATTCATTGCAATTTATGGAAAACCCGGTGCATACTTAATTGTTTTCTGCCATGCTTGGAAAACCATGATTTTTAAATAAATTACCATATGAGTAATTGCTTGAAGTTAAATCGTGTTGCAATAGTAAGTAAGTTTGGGTCTGAAGAATCAGAAAATGCCGCAAAAAAGGTAGCAAGGAAATTTCTTGCAAATAAGGCCGAGGTTTTTACCATCGCCCCAGTTTCTGTAGAGGGCGCAAAAAAGATGGAGACTTTTGATGACATCAGCGATAAAAAACTGGACCTTGTCGTAACACTTGGCGGCGACGGAACGACTCTGCGTACGTTTAGGAGCCTTACAAGTGAGGTTCCCCTTTTGACAATTAATGTGGGAGGCAACAGGGGAATCCTATCTGAGATAACCCTTGACAAAATTGATGTCGCCATAGACGACATAAGGGCAAACAAAGTCTGGTTAGACAAGAGAACCAGAGTTGCGGCATCCGTTGGAGGCGAGGAGTTTCCGCCTGCGCTAAACGAGATATACATCAACAGGCAAAACCTGACGAAAACGGCAGAGTTTGAAATCAAGTTTCAAAACGACGTGGTAAAACAAAAAATGGACGGAGTGATGATTTCCACACCGAGCGGCTCTACTGGGCATTCTTTTTCTCTTGGCGGCCCGATTTTGCACGAAAGTCTGGACGTGCTGATAATAACGCCAGTTGCGCCTGTGCGACGGCTGCCATCAATTGTTGTGCCGGACGAGAAGATACAGGTGATCTGTTCCCATGACTGCAACATAGTAATGGATGCGCAGGTGATCAAGGCCTGCGATTTTGGAGAACCAATAGTCATCAAGAAACAAAAAATCCAGGCAGTCTTTGTTAGACTCAAAAGACAGGGTCTTCGACAGATGAGCAAGCTTGGCTTTTAGCGTTTACGATGCAAGTGCATTTTATGCCGGAATTCCTTTTGCGGCTCCCGACGAGGGATACACGACATCGCTAGTCTTTGACGAGATAAAACACATCAAAAAAAATCATGGCGCACTGGACACGCTACTCGAAACAAACCGGCTCAGAATTTTGGATCCAGAGCAGCGAAATATTGACATAATAACAGAGGCCGCAAAAAAGACAGGCGACTTTCAGAAGCTATCTGCGCCAGACATCTCCGCAGTGGCCCTGTGCTACCAGATTGGCGGCCAGATTGTTACGGACGACTTTTCAGTGTCAAATGTCGCAAAAAACCTGAGCCTTCGCGTCCAGCCCATAATGACAAAGGGCATAAAGGACGTCGGAAGCTGGATCTATTATTGTCCGGCATGTGCAAAGCAATTTTCAAAAATTACAGAGTGCCCAATTTGCGGAAGCAGGCTAAACAGAAAACTACTCAAGGGGAAGTCTTTTTGAGTACCAATCTATGAACGAGCCGTCATACAGTTTGACATTCTCATAGCCTGCAATTTTTAGCTGGTAAAAGAGGCTGGATGCCCGGTGGCCATGCATGCAATAACATGCGATTTGCTTGTCTTTTGGAATTTTTTCGCCGTACAGGCGTTCAAGCGATTCTTTTGTGTCAAAAAGAAAGCCGTTTTGGCCAAGACCGTCGGTAAATGGGGAAAGGATAGATCCTGGTATATGTCCTCCGAGATATTCTTGCGGCGAGCGCGCATCAATTATCGTAATTTTGCCAAGGCTGTTTTGCAGTTCGTCAGACTCTATCCTTATTTCAGGCCTAAGCTTTGGCACAAATTTTGTTGCAGGTAGTTTTTTTTGCGCTCGCGTCATTGCAAGCCCAAGGTTTTGCCACGCGCCAATTCCAATGTCAAGTATTCTAGTATCTGGGTGTCCGAGGTAGTCAAGTGTCCACGCAATTCTTGCAACAGACGGATCCATGGATTCTCCCGCAACAACCACTGTCTTTGTTTCGTCTATTCCAATTGAGCCAAACAGTTCTGAGCAGAATTTTTCGTCAGGCACAAGGTGTGCTCCATGCGGGCT
>DATIGB010000029.1:0-4477 GCA_035454985.1 Candidatus Nitrosotenuis sp. | reverse complement strand
TGTATCCGCGAGAGAGAAAAAGCAAAGGGGAACGCAAAAAAAGATATGTCTGCGAAAGGGGAACGTGGGGAAAATATGCCATTGATGAAGAATTTGATGCAGCTCTAAAGGTGGAGGGTTTGCTTGAAGGCATCACAGAAGATCTGCGTATGCCAATCATGAAAACATTCAAGTCTGTTTTTGATGAGTTTAGCAGTAAAAGGGGTCTGCAGAAATTTTTGCCGACAAAAAACACAAACATTTGCCCCCACTGCCAGCGGAGCCATGAGGCGATGGAGTTCTTTTATGCCATACTGCTAAGAACAATCGATCTCATGATAACAGAGTCTGACGAATTTTCAAAGTTCCTAAAAGAAAGAGGTTATGCCTCTGATGAGTCAGCGCTGACAAAATAGATGACGAGAGCACACCTACATTGTCACCAAACGTGTGTTTGATTCTATAATGAGCTAGTGCGGCAAGGAAATTGTTTCTTTAATTTTTTGTAATTCTCGAAATTCCAGAAAACACACAGATCATGTTTATTACATCACAGCCAATGACGACATACCATGAATGCAAAGTTGTGGAAGTGTCCCAGATGCAATCTAGTTTTTAATGATGAGGCCATTGCAGATCTTCACGTGAGGCTCACAAAACATCCACTAAAAAAGACATAGCTCACGGTTAATTAAAAAATTCATACGGATAACATGACAAAATAACCCCCATTTTAGGCACAGTCGTGGGCATAAGAAGTCAGACAGTTAAAGATTTGAATCACAATTTACCAGGGTCATAGTCTTTTTTGCTTATTTTGTAAGATATGGTATTGTTTGTGACACTACAATCCACATCACAGCCTAATTCTTTGAATGAAGATGTGTAGTATGTAGAAAAGTAAATTGACCACTTCATTCCCATATCGTGTTTCATTATACATTTGACGTGATCATCTTCTTCTATTTCGCTAAAATGAAACCCTGCTGCCTTTGATCTGCTTCGAAGAATTGAAATCCAGCCATCTGCATCTACTTTTCCTCGCATTGCCAGCAGAAGATCCTTTGCAACGTGTTTGCCACTCGATTCGGCAACCTCCATTATCGTGGAATCGTTTAATTTGTCAAAATATGAAACAAGTATGTCATTTGGAACTGGAACCCAACCAGTTTTGGAGGCCACAATGTCCCAGTCCACTGCATGAGAAAGCATCTGATTAATCGCCGAATTTATCGTAGTATTTTCTGATTTTGCATATGAACGAATCTTTGTCATGGTATGTTTGCTGATCCTTGCAGTTATTGTTTCAGTTTTTTCATTTTTATCTTCTGTCATAAAAATCACTTATCATAACATTTCAATGATTAATTTGTCTTTGTCAAATCATGATGATGTCTGAAAAATTTTCCAAATATGATTACAAATAGTTACAAACAAACACAGTCGGTCAGAAATCAATCATAAATTTCGGCACACTTAACAATGATGAGTTAGCTCTGTTTCCCAATGTCCTCAGGGTTTCACGAATCAGCTTGGTCAGAATACGAATCCCCAAGATACGTATCATACACCCTAAGTAACTTCAGGGAAATCCCGCACATTCACAACCTTTCTGAAGAAAAACAGTTTGAAATCGAGGTTGTTGGAAATGTCTTGCCTTTTAAGACCAATAACTACGTGGTAGACAATCTAATCGATTGGTCTGAACCTCTTGTTGATCCGATGTTTATCCTGACTTTTCCCCAAAGGGAAATGCTCACTGAAAGCCATTATGAGGAAATGTCTGCAGCACTAAAGGAAGGAAGGGACAAGAAGACCATTCAAACAATTGCAAACAAAATTCGCTACCAGCTGAACCCGCATCCTGCAGGGCAGATGGAGCACAACATTCCACAGTTAAGCGACGGAACTAAGCTTTATGGCATGCAACACAAATACAAAGAAACAATTCTTTTCTTTCCAAGCCAAGGACAGACATGCCATGCATATTGTACTTTTTGTTTTAGGTGGCCACAGTTTGTCGGAATTGAGGAGCTCAAGTTTGCAAGTAGGGAAATAGATCTTCTCACTACATACTTGAAGGAACATTCAGAAGTATCTGACGTGCTTTTCACTGGAGGGGATCCTCTGATCATGAAGTCACGAATTCTTGCCCAATACATAGATGCGTTACTCGATGCTGACTTGCCAAATCTCAAGACAATCAGGTTAGGCACGAAATCTCTTTCATACTGGCCGTACAGATTCTTAACAGATGACGATGCTGATGAAATTTTGGCATTATTTAAAAAAGTAACAAAAAAAAGAATTCATCTTGCATTTATGGCTCACTTTAATCATCCAGTGGAACTCTCAACCGACGCAGTAAGAAACGCCATAGACAGAGTACGAAAGACGGGAGCACAAATAAGGACACAGTCTCCGGTTCTTGCCCACATAAATGACGATCCAAAGATTTGGGCCGATATGTGGCAAAAACAAGTCAGTCTTGGATGTATTCCATACTACATGTTTGTAGCAAGAGACACTGGAGCACAGGACTACTTTGGGGTTCCACTGATTCGTGCTCAGGAGATCTTCAGAGATGCATATCAGCAGGTAAGCGGTCTTGCAAGGACGGTTCGTGGACCAAGTATGTCTGCCAATCCAGGCAAAATTCAGGTGATCGGAACAGTTGACGTTGGAAAGAAAAAGGCAATTGTGATGCGCTTTTTGCAGGGAAGAAACCCAAAATGGGTTCAAAGGCCGTTCCTAGCAAAATACGATGAGAAAGCCATTTGGATTGACCAGCTAAAACCGTTTTCGGGTAGAAAATTCTTTTTTGAAGATGAATTGCAGAAAATTTTAGGTTCCAGTCCAGACAAGAAATTGACGAGAAAGAAGCGACGAGAAAGAAAAACACCGATTATTTCTTCATTAAACAGTGTAAAGATGCGCATCTTTGAGGACAGGATAGGACTTTACCCATGGAAGATTGGAGGGCGTAATTTTTCTTAGGAGTCGATTATGAGCATAACAAACAGATGCATCGTATGTGAGGGCCAGTTGGGAGTGTCGGTTACATGTGCTGCATGCAAGCACGGAACAGAATACATTTGCACTAGGTGCCTAAATGTTGAGAAAACACCATGTACGTGCTTTGAAGTACGAAAGAGATTTGATTTTCTCAGATGAGGATTAGAGTTGAATGGTGAAAAACAAATTCTGATTTCAATAGTAATTGAGGATACAAAAATTATCAGTTACAGCCTGTCACATGAAAAACCCGACACGGCAATAAGAAGAGCTTTCTTCAGGACAAGTGAAAATGACTACTAAAATATCACACTGTGATAACCCCTCAAACAACAAGAATTTCTCAAGTTTTGGAAGGCATCAGCTTCAAAGAGAGATCATTCTGAATTTGCCAAACAACGCAATAACAATAGAGGATTTGGGAAGCGGCAGATTCACATATGTTCGTAATTCGCAGAACACAAAAATTAAAAAAATAATCCAAGTCAGCCAAAAAACATCCCACATCGAGTTAGTGCCAGTCCTGCCAATACATGTGCCTTCATACAAAACAGATTTCTTCTTTTTAAGATTCCAAGATCCTGCCATCATTACAGAAAACTCTACTTTTGAGACACAAATTGCGTTTCCTATTGAGATTGGCCTTTTCCTAGTAGATCAGGGCAAGGTTAGCGGGTTTGACTTTTTCAGCTGCGAATCAATGGGCCCATACTTTGGGCTGTATGGAACCCCAGAAAACGGAAGATTATGCAAGTATGCAATATCTTCGCTAGAAGAAAATCATCTTGATCTACAGCAGTTTCTTCATGCACAGTTTAAAATAAAAATTACAAATGAATTGGATAAACCGACGTCTGTAGGCAAGATTGTTTTCCCAATAACTGATCATGATCTGTACTATAATTGCAACAATGTTGTCATGGATGGGCTTTACGCCACGATAAAAAATCGGGTGGGGTTGCACGTAATTGAGACAGTGCAAAACCCTATGAAAAATAATGCCAATTGGAGCTTGGCATCAAGAGACACAGAAAAAACAGACTACAAATTTTCAATGGACCGAGGATTTGATTAAAGTTGGTCTTTGAGATTTTTCCAGACGCTACAACTATCAATATTCTTGGCAACCATGTGTCAGTAGCCTCACTGATCATAGGAATACTAGTGATGGCGGTAGGAGTGATAGTTGCAAAAATAATCAGCGTTCTGTTCAAAAAATATCTTGCTACAAACCTTCCAAGCAACGTATCGTCTAATCTGCACAAGCTAATCTACTATGGAATTATTGTAATCACTCTGCTTGCCGTGGTCACCAGCCAGGGGATAGATTTGAGCGGCTTGATGGTGGCGGGTGGAATATTTGGGATAGTGATCGGTTTTGCAGCACAATCAGTAGTCTCCAATTTGTTCTCGGGCATATTTTTGATGTTCGATAGGCCTGCAAAGACAGGAGACATCATCGAGATTCCCCAGAGCAACATAT
>DATIGB010000028.1:0-4172 GCA_035454985.1 Candidatus Nitrosotenuis sp. | reverse complement strand
CAAGAATCATGGTGTTGCCATTGTCGCTTTTTGAAGTCGATAATATTCTAAATGCAATTGGCTGCACCTTTATGTCAGCAATCTCTAGCACAGTTGACTCGTTTCCATGAATCTCTAATTCTTGCTGATTCATCTTTGCTTTTACTCCCAAAAGCCTAGCTTTTGTCTGGGGGGGTATCACCTTTGGAATCTCTGATTCGTTCTTATTCCACAGTACAACCCTCGTTGAGCGGCCATCCTTTCCTTGCAATCTGAATCGTAGTGAATTGCCCTGCTGGCCGCGGACGTTTGTAAACTCTGAGTAATTAATGCTGCCGTCAATTATTCCTGAAACCACGAGGTTCTTTTCCCCTTCCTTTATGTCGCTAACGTCCTTTGTGAGAGAATCTAATGATGGAATGGTGCTCTCTGTATCTGCGACTTCTATGGTGGATCCTGAGCCGATGTTGATCGTCGGCTCTCCGTTGAGGTCGGACTTTACATAGGCCTTGATTATTTTGATGAGGTTTCCTGGCTTTAGGTTGACAATATCGGGCAGGTTTGCCTTTTCGTCCCACATTTTTACCGTGACTGCTGACTCGTTATCGTAAACAGTCATGTTTCTAAGCAAGAATTGTGAGCCGTCTTTTCTTGAAAACTGTTTTGCAGGCGATACGTTCATCACCCTTGTCTGCAAGGTTACCTCTTTTGCTCCCGCATAGAGGTCTTTTATGCTAATTTCGCTTTTTACTGGCTCTGATATTGCCACGCCAAGGTCGGATGCAACCAAAAACAACGCACCCTGATCCGTAAGATAGCCGGCGCCGATCTTTTCCTTTTTCTGTGCGATCATGTTTTCAACATCAGATTTTGATAATTCTGGTTTTTGTTCAAGAAGTTTAGTCAGCAATAGATCAAATTCAGTCAAGTCAATTTCTGATAGGAAAATCTCTTAATAAAAATTTCATTAATCTAAATTAGAGAGTCGATCTGAAAAAATCAGTGTCTGCCATAACTGCAAGATCGCTTCACAAGTCATATGGAACCCTCACTGCAGTAGATGGGATAGATCTGGACGTGCGATCAGGCCACATCTTTGGCTTTCTGGGTCCAAATGGGGCAGGCAAGTCGACTACAATTAAGATACTGACCACCCTAATTCCGCCGACATCTGGAACCATTGACATACTAGGCATTGACGCAATAAAGCAACCTCTGGAGGTTCGAAAGAGAATAGGAGTTGTCCTGCAGCAGCCAAGCTACGAGCCAAACCTATCGGTGGAAAAGTCGCTTGAAAAATATGGGATGATGTGGGATATTGACCGAAAAACAAGGAAGGAAAGGTCTGATGAACTGATTGATGTTTTTGACCTAAACGAGATCCGAAAAAGGAAGAACGAGGATCTGTCAATAGGCCAAAGGCGCCGTGTCCAAGTTGCACGAGAGTTCATGCATGACATGGATCTCTTGTTCCTTGACGAACCCACAGTTGGCCTTGACCCAACCGCAAGAAGAAAGTTGCTTGACTATCTTAAAAGCAAGGTAAAAACCGGCCTTACTATTTTTTACACAACACATGTCTTGACTGAGGCAGAATACCTGTGTGATGAAATCGCGGTGATAAACAAGGGCAAAATCCTCGCAGTTGATTCTCCAAATAGTCTCAAAAACACATTTGGACAGGAAAAAACCATCACAATTCACCTCTCAGAGAGGCATGATGGTCTACCAGACCTCTTGTCCGGAGTTGCTGACTGCATTATTGATTTTAACACAGGCACAAACATTACCATCCAATCTGGCAAGTCCGAAGTGGTCCTGTCGCAAATCCTTCAAATTCTAATTGAAAACAATATTTCTGTAGAGGATCTGTCGGCCATTCCGACGACTCTGGAAGACATATTTCTCAAGATGGTAAAGGACTCAAATGCACCCGACAGTTAGACTAATAATTAGGAATCTGACGATTTCCATAAATCCCGGCTTTCTTGTTTGGCAGGTCGTCTTTCCGGTAATTTACATATTCGTTGCAGGCTTTGCATATACTGCGCTGATAAAGTCAGTACCGTTTGGCAATGTCACACTTGACTACCCGGCATTCATCGCGTCCGGAATGATTGGATTTAATATCATGAACAGCACCCTTGTTTCTGGTATAATAATTTGGAATGACAGACGACACGGAATGTTTGAACAAATTCTGGTAGGGCCATTCACACGGGCTAACTACATCCTAAGTAACGTCTACACAATTGGCATAGTTGGAATAATTAGTGCAGCCCTGATTACCGCAATTGGATTTCCTCTGTTCTTCACCACAGCACAGTTTAACGCACTAACCATACCGTTTTTGATCTTTGCATCAATAACCGGCTCCATCCTGTTTGGCTCGATTGCGTCCATAATCTCAACACGCCTAAAGTCAAGCGAAGGATTCAACGTGATCATTAACACTGTTTTTCTGTTTTTTGCATTTGTAAGTACCGCATTCTACCCGGCATCTGGTGCACCGCAACCTCTTGCAACTGCATTTTATCTTAATCCTCTCACGTATCTTGTAGATATAATCCGGGCTGGAATCTTTGGCACGTTTACCGAGTTCGTTATGGCTGAAATGATTGTGCTGGTGAGCATCGCAGTTGCGCTGTTTGTCGTTGCAATCAGGCTGCTCACGAAACTTGATCTGTAAAATTAGTAGCCCGGCCCAGACTCGAACTGGGGTCAAGGGCTCCAAAGGCCCCTATGCTTGACCGCTACACTACCGGGCTTCTGTTAATGACTCTCAAAATGACCTCTTATTGATATTTTCTATTTCTCTGTAACCCCCAGACTGCATCAGTCTTTCATTTTTATGATCTGACCAAGTTTCTTTACAGGATCATCCATCGCATCAATTGCTGATTTTGCGTTGTCTTTAAAATGCGCATTGTCCGAATTCAATATCCTTTCGATGACAGAAACAATTCTTTTTGAATTCGTTTCTCGTATGACGAGTTTTTTTCTTACTAGGTATTTTTCTATCAAGTTGGGCACCGCGTCATATGAAATTGTCGGAATTCCTAACAGGGCTGATTCCGCAGTCATTGTTCCCCCAGAACCGACAAAAATGTCCGTATCTTGCAGCAGGGTCTTGCTGTCAATCACCTTGTCCAAAATTTTCGCCTTGTTCCCTAAAGCACGTCTTAGCGTTGCAATCTGATCATGATATCTTGGCAATATCATTACGTTGTGATTGCCAAATTTTTTAACAATTTCACGTACAATTGTCATAGTGCTTTCCCTGGTTTTCTGCATGTATGCTGCGTGTTCTTCTTCCAATCTGATGAGAATGTTTTTTTTCTTTTTGGGAACGGTGCTGATATTGTAATTATTGTATCTGATGATGACAGACGCGTCAATTGCTTTGTATTGGATTATGTCTTTGGCCTTTATTCCGTACTTTGTGAATTCGTTTTTTGGTATAACCCATGGAATCAACAATTTCTGAATCAGCGGTATTGTCAGGCGCATCACTGCCTCGGCATGCGGGGAATCACAAAAGGCAACGTGCCTTATTCCCAGTCCGAACGAGACCCGCGCCGCCTCAGGAGAGCAAAAACTGATCGTCAAATCCGGCTTGAATCGATGAATCTTGGACGTGAGGAGTGCGGTTCGATTCAAGCTGGCGTTTAACTTGTCTGCCTTAAGAGAACCGCCGTGCTTGCCGATCAACGCGAGTTTCATTTTCCTGATCTTTGCGAGCTCTGTAACCTCTCTGTAGTTTCTTGCCGTGCAAAACACCTCATTGTTTTTTTGCAATTGTCTGATCATTGGCTCAAAAAACAAGACTTGTTTTGGTGTTAGAATGTCAAACCAAATCTTCAAGATACGTCCAATGTGATCTATGATGCAATAAGTTTTTCTTAGTCCTTATACTAGCATCAATGAATTGGGAGCAGAAAGGGTGGTTGTTTACGGGTTAAGTACTGAGGGATATTCTCTGGCTTGTCAGATGGCAATACATGGAGCTAACGTGTCCATCATTGATGAATCAACCCAGTCTGCCATATCATTAAAGTCAGAAATTGCAAAGACATACCCAAATGTATCTTCTCTAAAGGAAGACGAGCCACTCTTGGCAATGGAACCCATCGATGTGGCAATATCAAAGGCTCAGTACCTCTTCTTTGCTCCAAGAATTAGAAAAACTGGAC
>DATIGB010000027.1:0-3263 GCA_035454985.1 Candidatus Nitrosotenuis sp. | reverse complement strand
GGCCAAAGCCAGACGGGTGGATTGGAAAGAACTGGGCGTGCATGGAGGGATACGCAGCAGCGACTGGCGAAGTTTTGTTGTTTACAGACTCGGACACAGAGCACTCAAGAAACGTGATTTCACTTGCCGTCGCACACCTCTTGTCGCTTGATCTTGATGCGCTCACGGCAATTCCAAGAATGGTTTGCCTGGACAACTGGACAAAGGTCACACTGCCGATGCTGTCAACATTTTTGCACACGCGGTTTTCAGCGCTCAGGGTAAATGATCCCTCAAAGAAGACAGGGTATTTCTTTGGAAGTTTTTTTGTAATCAAAAGAAGCACTTACGAGAAGGTCGGAATGCACCAGGGCGTGCGACAGGAAATAATTGAAGACGGCGCACTGGGAAAGAAGGTAAAGGAATCAGGGTTCAAGATGAAAATGGTAAGGGGCGACCACCTGATTAGCGCGATTTGGGCGCGGGACAGAGCCACCCTCTGGAACGCGCTGAAAAGACTCATGGTGCCGCTCTATTTACAAAACGCCAGGGTCGCAGTTGGGATATTTTTTGCAGTGCTGTTCCTGCTTTTCATGCCATTTCCGCTTCTTGCCTACTCGTCTGCATTTTTTAGCCGTTCAGAATCGTTTGTTGCCCTTTTTGTGGCGGCAGCCGCATCATCAAGTCTTGTCTACACAGCAGGCCTGCTCGATGCAAGGGAGCTGCGCATCAGGCTTGCGCATGCCATGTGCGGCCCGCTCGGCAGCTTGATAATTGTGTGCGGCTTTCTTTGCGGAATCTTACAAGCTAAAAGAAACAGGTCGGTGTCATGGAGGGGCAGGGCATATTCCATGAAAGACCACATGCAAAATTCAATCAGCGTGTAATAAGTAACGATTATAGAGCATTCGGATAGCTTTTACCTTAGTGAACAGGTCAAATGCAATTATTTCCGGTCTGCTCGGCGTAGTAATAGTGCTTGTTGCATACAGCATAATTCTAAATCCTCCAAAGTCTCCAATAGTTGAGGACATAGGCAAGACGGCAAACACCGTCGTAGGGGACCAAGCATTACAAAAAGATTTGACGCTGACTGAAATTTTTGAAAAGACGGAAGCAGGAGTGGTTAGAATAAACGTCAAAAGGCCAAACGATCCCAGAGGTGGTGGCGTTGGTTCGGGCTTTGTATACGACAAGAAAGGCCACGTCATAACAAACGATCACGTAATTGAAAATGCGGAAAAAATAACTGTTACGTTTTTGGACGGAAGATCATTTAAGGCAAATCTGGTAGGAAAGGATCTCTACACAGATCTCGCAGTAATCAAAGTAAACGCAAGCGAAGATGTACTGTATCCGCTTACACTTGGAAATTCTTCGCAGCTAAAGGTAGGCGAGCAGATTGCGGCGATTGGAAATCCGTTTGGATTATCAGGCTCCATGACGGCAGGAATTGTAAGCCAGATTGGAAGATTGCTTCCGTCACAGGACAAAGGATTCCAAATTCCAGACATAGTTCAGACAGACGCCGCAATAAACCCAGGAAATTCCGGCGGGCCCCTTTTGAATCTGAGGGGAGAGGTAGTCGGAATAAACACGGCAATCCAGTCCGGAACAGGAGACTTTGCTGGAGTTGGTTTTGCCATCCCCTCCAGGACCGTACAAAAGATCGTTCCGACTCTCATTGAGAAGAAAGAGTACCATCACCCATGGGTCGGGATTTCCGGAAGGGACATAGATCCAGACCTTGCAGACGTACTCAAAATCGAAGACGCCAGAGGCTTTCTGATAATCAATGTCCTAAAGGGCAGTCCTGCAGAAAAGGCGGGCCTTCGCGGCACCACCAATTCAACCGAGGTGGACGGGGTCAGATATCAGATAGGCGGAGACATCATATTGTCAGTCGACGGCACCCCAGTAAGAAAAATTGACGACATTCTGATTCACCTCCAGCGGGAAAAGTCGGTAGGAGACGAAATGTCGTTGCAGATTCTTCGCGACGGAAGAGTCACCAGCTTGGTGCTGACCCTCGAAGAAAGACCAAACTCGAGCGTGTTGGCAAACAATTCGACAACCAGTTCGACACAAAAATAAATACTAGATTTCAAGATTATCTTTTACGTTGAACGACCTCGTGTTTGATTGTGAATTGCTAAACCGTATTCTTGACGGAAAGGAAATCACCAGGGCGGATGCGTATGAGATTTTTGAGATTGCAAAAAACGAACCATCCGAGCTATACAGCACATCCACACGGCTCCGCAATTCACATAAACAGAAGACAGTCACATTTTCAAAAAAGGCGTTCTTTAATCTAGTAAACCTCTGCAGGGACATCTGCGGTTATTGCACTTACAAGTCAGAGCCAAACCAGCAAAAAACATCCATGATGAGCAAGAAAAACGTCGCAGATTTGGCAAAACTTGCAAAAAAATACGGATGTGTCGAGGCACTCTTTGTCACAGGTGAAAGACCCGAACAGAAATACCAGGAGGCAAGAGAGTGGCTCAAGGAAAACGGATTTTCAAGCACTGTCGAATATCTCGTTCATGCATCGGAAATTGCATTATCGGAAGGACTTTTCCCACACACAAATGCGGGCAACCTTACAAAATCAGAGATGAGCGAGCTCAAAAAGACAAACGTGAGCATGGGCCTGATGCTTGAGAACTCCAGCGAGCGCCTTACCGAAAAAAACATGCCGCACCATCTTGCCCCAAGCAAAAATCCCAAGGAAAGAATCCAGGTTTTGGAAAACGCGGGGGAGATCAAACTGCCAATGACCACAGGACTGCTCGTAGGAATCGGAGAAACTCCAAACGAGATAATTGACTCCATTTTCGAAATTAAAAGACTCAGCCAGCAACACGGCCACATACAAGAAGTGATTTTACAGAACTTTCAACCAAAGCAGGACACCAGAATGGGGGGCTTTGCGTCCGCGGATGAAAATTATTTTAAGATAATTGTGGCGCTAACTAGGGCGATAATGCCGCAAATGAACATCCAGATTCCGCCAAACCTCTCGCCGGATTCATACCAAAGCTTTCTTCAGGTTGGGATAAACGACTGGGGAGGAATATCTCCGCTTACGCCGGACTATGTAAACCCCGAGTTCAGCTGGCCCAAAATTGAATACGTTGCAAAGAACACGGAAAACGCGGGCTACGAGCTAAAGGCAAGATTTCCGGTGTACCCAGAATTCATGCACATGACAAGTTCCAGTCTTTACGACAGGATGTCAGAAACCATGGACGAGTGCGGCATGGTAAGAGAGGAGTGTT
>DATIGB010000026.1:0-2405 GCA_035454985.1 Candidatus Nitrosotenuis sp. | reverse complement strand
TTAACCTATCTTTGGGATTTGTGAAAAAACCAGCAAAATAATTTGGGTTTTGATTCCAATTTTAGATTAGAACTTTTTGGTAGAGCCTTCTAGTAGGCCGGAATCACCGTGTATTCTGTCAATATGCCTTGAAAGATCTTCGTTGCTATCAAACTCTGACTCACAGTACGGACATGTGGCTTTTTTTGTCATGCTTTGATTATGATTCTCAGGCCCATAAATAAATCGTGTCAAGCAATCACCGTCTGGAATTATTTTGCAAAAATCAGATTCGATCAAGATAATAACTGCGAATGGAAAACTTGCTTACTTGAAAATATACACAAAAACCGGAGACGACGGAACCACCGGACTTCAGGGAGGAAGGCGCGTTTCCAAATCGGATTTACGCATAATCGCATACGGCGCTGTGGATGAGGCAAACTCCTGCCTTGGGGTGGCGCTGTCTGGAATAGTTGATAATGACATCAGGGAACTGCTCACTACAATACAAAACGAATTGTTCGTTGCCGGCTCTGATCTGTCCAATCCAGATTTGAAAAACTCGACAAACAGAATAACAGAGCAGATGGTCGAAGGCCTGGAAAGAAACATTGACAGATTTGAGGCAGAGCTGAGCCCGCTGACAAACTTCATACTCCCGGGAGGCAGCCAGGTTGCGGCACACTTGCACATGGCAAGAACCGTAACCAGGCGAGCTGAGACCAGTGTTGTAGCCCTCTCAAAAAACGAGCAGATCAACTTGCACTGCCAGAAATACCTCAATCGGCTCTCGGATCTTTTGTTTGTGCTTGCACGTGCAGTCAACAAGCGAAACGGAACTGACGACATTGTCTGGAAACCGTAGATTTTGGATTTTTCAAAGCAAAAGACACTTTAATTCCCCCCAGTTTACAGAAAAATTGACGCCAAGGTAGCTCAGCCTGGGAGAGCACTCGGCTGAAGACCGAGCTGTCGTGGATTCAAGTCCCACCCTTGGCACATTTTTTATTTTGTATATCTAACTGCATACAGAAAACAAGGCAAACTATGCCATAAACGGAGAAAAAATTCACCATCCCAGATACAAACCCATGACATCACAAATACTATAAAACAAAAAACAGTCACAGACTAACACATGAGTGAGAAGACAAGGCCAATTCTGACTTCACTGGCCCTGTTCTTTGTTGCAGGCGTTTGCGAGATCGGAGGAGGGTATCTGGTATGGCTTTGGCTAAGGGATGACATGGGCTGGATTATCGGAATACTGGGCGGCCTTGTTTTGTTCATGTATGGAATCATACCTACACTGCAACAGTCCCACTTTCATAGGGTCTATGCAGCGTATGGGGGCATATTCATTGTCATGTCGATATTTTGGGGATGGTCATTTCAGGGAATTGCTCCCGATATGTGGGATATCATAGGTACAATTGTTGCGCTAATTGGCGTCGGAATAATATTTTATGCGCCAAGAAAAGGTGAGAGGGCTTGGCCGAAACAGTGAGCGCTGTTTTTTCATTGCCGCTGTTCTTTGCAGCGGCTCTTGCTGAAATCGGAGGCGGCTACCTAGTGTGGATGTGGATACGGCAAAAAAGAAAAATTGCGCTAGGGTTGCTTGGCGGAATAGTATTGTTTGTGTACGGAATAATTCCCACATTTCAGCCGTCTAGCTTTGGCAGAACCTATGCGGCTTATGGCGGCATATTCATCATCTCGTCCATACTGTGGGGAAAAATAATAGACAAGAAAATGCCGGACAAATTTGAGATAATTGGCGCACTTGTGGCTGTTGCGGGCGCAATCATAATCTTTTATGCCCCAAGATAGTTTTTCTCCAATGATTATGCCGGCCCTTGATTGATGCAGATTACAGCTCACACATAATAGAAATCCGTTTTGCAATGAATTACTTTAAAAAAGACAGAAAATGACACCGTTTGTTGAAGGCATCTCAAAAATCGCAGTTTAGCAAGACAATATTTTACATAATAATCGAGGCAATTGCCACAGTAATTGCCACGGCAGCAATATTGCTGTATGTTCAAGAAGTGCTTCACGTCGACCTCATACTGCACAATGGGGATTTGAGCTCGTGGACGCACGCAATAGTCACTAGTGCAATTGGCATATACGTCTCAATTGTCGTCATGACGTACTCTATGTACTATGAAAAAGTTGCAAGCGCCCTAGCTCAGGAGACAAAAGAAATTGCCCTGCAGCAGAAAAAGATACTGCAGGACCAGGAGGTTTTGCGGCAGAGGCGCCAAAGGTACGCAATCTATGAAATAAAAAATCATTTTACCACGCTCCTTTTCACACTTGGTATCGTCAACAGGCTAGTCACAGAGATGAACAAAAGCGGCGAACAAGAAAAGATCAAGTCCAGCATTGACGAGAACCTAAAGAACGCCGGGCACGTC
>DATIGB010000025.1:0-2542 GCA_035454985.1 Candidatus Nitrosotenuis sp. | reverse complement strand
TCTTGCGGCTGCAGGCTCATTTTCTTGCACCAACGGTAGTAATCAAAGACTCAAAAATCACAGATGCTGGCTTGCAGTCCTTTGGGTTTATCTCGGCCTCGACTGCGCGCTCAGGATGAGGCATCATGCCTACCACGTTTCCCTCCCTGTTGCAGATTCCCGCAATATCAAACACAGAATCGTTTACGGACTCGCCGTACCTGAACACAATCTGGTTGTTCTTTTTGAGTGTGTGCAGCGTTGCCTTGTCGACATAGTATCGACCCTCGCCGTTTGCGATTGGGATTGGGATTCTTTCTTTGAGGGCAAACTTGTTTGTAAACGGAGTCTTGTTGTTCTCCACTATTAGTTCGGTCCACCTGCACATAAAATTCAGTGACGTGTTTTTCAGTAAGACCCCAGGCAAAAGCTCGGCCTCCACCAATATCTGAAACCCGTTGCAAACCCCAAGGACCGGCATTCCCCTGTCTGCCATTCTTTTGACATCGGATATCACCGGGCTGTGTGCGGCAATCACTCCCGCCCTAAGCCTGTCGCCATAAGAAAATCCGCCCGGCAGGACTATTGCGTCCAGATCCTTTGGAAGCTTGTCCTCATGCCAGAAGTATTTCACATCCAATTTGAAGACATCAAGTAAAACATGGTACATGTCGCGATCGCAGTTGCTCCCTGGAAATACTACAATGCCGACCTTCACAATGTGATTTGTACGACGGTATTAATTAATTAAATCGAATTGGTTGTCTTCCCTAGAAACCACACGGGGCATTCGCAACAAACCTTTTTTATCTAAAGAATATTGAACACGCAATATGGGACAAGTCAGAGACATAATGAACAAGCATGTGATCACAATATCGAAGGAAAAAACGTGCCTTGATGCGGCCACCCTGCTTCAGGAAAAGGACATTAGCTTTCTTGTCGTAACCGAGGGCCAAAACCCAGTCGGAATAATAAGCGAGGCGGACTTTGTTAGAAAACTCGTAGTAAAGAACATGGTAGCCTCCGAGGTGCCGATCTCAGACATAATGTCCCACAAGTTCAGGTGGGTTGAGCCGACCACCTCAATTGAGGACGCCGTCCAAAAGATGTTAAACAACAACATCCGAAGGCTGATCGTCCTTGAAAACGAAAAGCTCGTAGGAGTCATTACTCAGACAGACCTTGCGTCCCACCTGAGAAGCAAGCTGCTAATTGATGGAACGATAAAATCCATTGAAAAGGACGACTAGTTTACGGTAAAGGTAACCTTGCTTACCATCGGGTTGTAGATTCTAAGATCGTTACAAAGTTTTCTGACTGTTTCTTCTGCCGCTTTTTTGTTGGTTGCGCTTACTTGGAATTTCAGCATTTTTGCTGCACGTATTTTTTTGACAGATGAGTAGCTTCCCTTTAGGACCAAGTCGTTTAGAATTGTGGCACCTTCTGGATCACTGATTCCGGGTTTGTTCTCAATTATTACCTGGACCTCGAACATCGGCATGAGGAGTTTTTTCTACGCTGTAATATATTCAATTTGAAAATTTTTGGCGTTTTGCGATTTTATTGAATTAAAAGACAAAAAACAGAACCGAATCACACTAGATTCACAGTATTGAATTTATATTGCATTGGTGCCCCGAGAATCACAGTGACGCGCCACAGATACTGGAAGATAACATCGGATGACATTCTAAAATACGATTATGATCAAGCCAAGATGCTCAACTGGGAAATCAAGGGCGTAAAGGAACCAGAGGAGGATGCGCGGTTTATCGGAGTGTTCCTGTACAAGAGAGGGGCGCCAATCGACTACACGCCGACAAAAGGAATTGTGTTTTACCACAACAACATTGCAAAAAAAGAAGTCGATGATGTTACAAAATTCCTAAAAGACAAATTCGGAGGAAGTGTCAGGGACAAGGGGATTCGCATATTTCTGGAGGACTCTAAGGAAATCTATTCCGGAAAAGAAATAGGCCAGCTCGCAAAGGACTTGGAGTCTCGCTTTGACCTCAAGGCCACCATATCGCTAGAGTTTGATGCCCTCACAGAGGAGGAGCGCAAAAAGGCAGGGCTCCCAGACGCAAAACTGCTGCCGATACCTGGAAACCACAGCTAAAAATCAGAACCTAAATAGACATTTACCGCATCAACATATCAGATGTCAGAGTTGAATGGCGTTTTCCAGCACATAGCAGAACTTCGTACACGGGTGACAAGAATAGCAATAGCTGTCGTCGTCATCATTGCGGTGATTCTGACTTTTAGGCTGGAGCATTTTGTCTACAACGGAATTATGCTGTACTATCCAATGCCTGAGCCAATCAACAACATGGCAGCGCAGATAACAAACCACATGCGCCAAGAACTGGTGCCAAAAGAGGTCCAGCTTATTCAGACTGCCCCAGGCCAGGCGTTTTATGCGCAAATGTATGTCGCATCGATTGTGGGAATCGTCCTCTCAATGCCCATCATAATAAGGGAGCTCACCGCGTTTATCAGGCCAGCTCTAAAGGAAAGCGAGATCAAGGCGACGCGTTCGGTGGCAATACCGGCTCTG
>DATIGB010000024.1:0-7521 GCA_035454985.1 Candidatus Nitrosotenuis sp. | reverse complement strand
GCTACAAGATCGAAGAGAGAATAGGATCATCTTTTAAAACAATTTCTGATAACGCCGGCCTGTCGACAACCTACCTTATCAGCAGCCTTGCCACCGGCAAGCCGCACACCTATGTGGTCTCTGCAGTCTTTGGTCTTGGCTCTAGTCCTAGATCAAATGACGCATCCGCGACTCCGACATCGGCATCGGTTCCGCCTGCCGGGTATTCTGCCGCACCGCCAAAGCCACAACCGCAAACCACTCCAAAGACTACCCGCAATGATCCAAACGCTGCCTTAAAGGAACAGCAGAGCGAACTTCAGAAAAAAATTGATCAGGCAAAAGAGGACCTAAAGAAAAGACCCGGAAAGGAGGACAGCGCAAAGGCAATATCTGCAAGGGAGGAGGCCAACAAGGCAAATGAAAAGGCGCGTCAGGAGGCGGCTGCAAAAAGACAGCAGGCTATGGCAGCAAAACTAGAGCAGCTAAAGGCAAACAAAAACAAGCCGGCCGGCCAGACTACTTCGACGCCGGAAAAAATGAACCCAAGGGACGCATACACCAAAACCGTAAATGATGCGCGTGCAGCATACGAAAAGGTCGCAAATGACCCAAGCTCCACTTCAAAACAAAAGACAGACGCCAAAGCAGCGTACACAAAGGCAAAAGCCGATGCAAAAGCCGCACTTAACCAGGCCTTGGCAAAATAGGCAATCTCGCACGGAACGGTGCTGGCACTTGCAAAACCTGCCGCTTTTCACATGGATAAAAGACCAGTCCGAGAAAACAGTTAATTTTTATTTTCTGGTCTTTTGCACAGTGCATGGTTGAACAAACCGAACCAAACGTGGTTGGCGTAAGCGTTCTAAAGCAAAATGGCGTCGACATTGACGAACTCATAAGACTTCTTGTCTACAACGCATCCGTAGAATTCACTGCCTACTATTACTTTACAAACCTCCGAATGCACTGCACGGGAATGGAGGGAGAAGGAATCAAGGGAGTGATCGAGGATGCGCGACTGGAGGACCTGAGCCACTTTGAGTCGTGCCTCTCAAGGATATACGAGCTTGGCGGAAGCCTGCCAAACGACGCAATCGGATTCATCAAAATGTCCGGCTGTGAGTTCCTGCAGCTTCCTCCGAACAAGACTGACATTCGGGCAATACTTGAGAAATGCCTCAAGGCAGAGCAAGGCGCAATTGTGAACTGGAACAAAATATGCCAAATGACCCACGGAAAGGATCCCGCAACGTACGATGTTGCAAAGGACATTCTGAGGGAAGAAATTGAACACGAAGCCTGGTTCCTAGAGCTGCTCTATGGGCGACCTTCCGCACACATGCGAAGAAAGTTCCCAGGAGAAAGGCCTCACACTCACAAGCACTCGCGAGCGTTAGGTTAATCCACCTTTTTCATTTTACATAATCCTTGCAGGAATGCCAAAACTTGTTTTATATGGTTGCTGCTCGGTCTCAGACGTGATGACTCCCCGCCACACGCTTGTTGGAATTTTATCGCTTACTGTGCTGCTTGGAATGTCCGCGCATGCTGCGTTCGGGCACGGCGTCGGATTTGAAACGCTTCCGCCAAAAATGCTCGGGGACAGAAAGGTCGCAATGGAGGTAAGCTCAAGCGTGGACAACTCGACGCACCGCAGGCAAGTCACCTTTTCAATGTTTGACACAAACACAGGCATCACCGTGCGAGATGTCACGTACCACGTCAGGACCATAAAAAACAACAACGTGGTCTTTGAGGGGGACTATCATACGGGTAACGGGGCGCTGATATTTGAGCTCGTACCAAACGACTCCGACAAGGTCGCATCCTATGAAAAAAACGACGCCGGCTTCTTTGATGCGCTCATTGGGGTGCAGAAAAACACTGTCGAGGCAAGCGGCAAAATTTTTGCTCTCGGAGGGCTGTACAAATTCTCAATCGACGTCGTCTCTGCGGAAAACTATTCTGCAAAAACAAGCAGCCCGGTTCACTTTGATGCCGGAATATCGTTTCCTGAGACTCTCAAATATCGGATAAATGATGAATATTTTGGAAAGCAGGACATAGGGGTCGTAACGTACTATGATTTGCTAGACAATGTCGGGTATGACAAAAAGACAAAGGCAATCACATTTTCAATGCCGTTTGAGTGGTCCATTCCAAACATCAACCAGACCTCGATGATCCATGAGGAGGTGTCGATTCCAAAAACCTTCGGCTCTCTCCAGGTGTCTGAATACTCGGCGTCTGTAAACGGAATGCTCCTCTCAAACCAAACCATAACCGTTGATGATTTTTCCAAGGACAGCCGCACCGTCCATGTTCTGCTGTACCAGTCAGAACTGTACAGGCTGTACGGCGCACAAAGCCAAAAGCCAAACAAGATTGATTTTGCGCTATTTCCCAAGTCTGATGACGTCTTGCTTTCGGCGATAACTGAAAACGTGGAATATAGGATAAATCTGACCACAAACCCAAAACAAGTCTCTGCAGGAAACGGCGCCGATGTCTCATTCAAAATCTACGATGTCTTTCTCCAGGGAAAGCAAGTCTCTGTGCCGTACGGCCTTTCAATTTTGTCGCAGGGCAAGGAAATTTTAAAAACAGGCGGCACAAGCACCGACTCCAAGGGTGCATGGGACAAGGTTCACGTCTCAGTACCTGCAGATGCAAAAGGCAGCATTGCCGTGCAGTTTGAAAAACTGGGGGGAAACGATCTTGCGAGGGCCCAAATACCGATTGCGGTAATCGCAAAACAGGCGCCTGCAATCCCGCACTGGATGAAAACCAACGCAAAGTGGCTGTGCGACAATTCCATATCTGGTAATGAGTTCCTAAACGGAATTGCCTACCTTGAGGGCCAAAGCATAATCCGTACACCCACAAACCAAGAGCCGGCAAAACAGTCATCCGACCTGAGGGAAAACACTTGCTTGTGGGAAAACGGGACTCTGTCGGATGATGAATTCTTGGGAAAAATTGCACACCTGATAAATGGCATGATCTGACCCTGCCTGTTTTTGCGGAGTTTCAAAATTTGATTCATTCGTATGTTGCACTCAAAGAGGATGCTAAAATTTATCTAGTCCGATAATGGACTTGTCGGTAACTCAATGCGAGAAGAATTTATCAATATTGATGGCAACAAGATTCGCTACATAACAACCGGCTCAGCAAAGAAGAATCTTGTCCTAATACACGGACTTGGGGCATCTGCAGAAAGATGGGAGCCGGTGCTGCCGTATTTTAGCAAACACTACAACGTAATAGTTCCTGACCTGATTGGGTTTGGATACAGTGACAAGCCAAACACTGACTATACTGCGGAATTTTTTACGCAATTTGTGGCATCCTTCGTAGACGCACTCGGACTGGACAGGACTGCGATCATGGGCTCATCCCTTGGCGGACAAATCGCAGTAGAGTACACTGCTGCAAACCAGCAGTCTGTGGACAGGCTGATCCTAGTGTCGCCTGCCGGAGCAATGAAACAGTCCACTCCTGCACTTGACGCATACGTGATGGCAGCACTTTATCCTGATTTGGAGAGTGCAAAAACCGCATTCATGATGATGACTGGAAACAACAAAGACGTGAACCAGCACATCATAGACGATTTCGTCCAGAGAATGAGGCTTCCAAACGCAAAATTTGCATTCATGTCTACGCTTCTTGGGCTAAAGAACGCACCCGAAATAACTGCCAGACTTGAAAAAATCCTGGTCCCGACCCTTGTCCTGTGGGGCGAGCTGGACCCCGTAATCCCAGTAAAATATGCGGAAAAATTCGTCAGGGAGATCCGCGACTGCCGATTTTACCAGATGGAAAACTGCGGCCACACCCCGTACGTTGACGATCCTGAAAGCTTTGCAAGGCTGGCCATTGACTTTCTGAACGGCCACGAATAACTTTAAATACCTCTTTCTGCCATCTAAAACCAATGAGTGGTAATAATAACCAATATGATTATGCGGGAATGTTTCAGGACTGGATGCAAAAAGGCGGCAAGGCCCAAGTGGAGTTCATGAAGGCGTTTTCATCACAGATGGAAAACAACCAGAAATTCGATCCACTGCAGACCCTAAAAGAAATGACCTCAAAGGCATCCGAGACGCAGGCAAACTTTGCAAACAATGTGGCCTCCGCGCAAAAGACGGCAATGGAGCAAATGTTCAACGTCGGAAACATCATGCAGGGCTTTATGAGCTGGGGTGCATTTAAGACAACAGTTGGAAGCAACGGCAGAATCTCAATCCCGGAAGCAGAACGGGACGCATTGAAGCTCAGTGAGGGAGATCTGGTCCAGGTGATTGTTCTCCCGATTGATAAAAAGAAAAAATAGGGAGGTGGAAATATGAGTAGCACAGAACAACCAAAAGATATTTTTGCATTGTACATACAAAATGTCGACAAATTCTTTGGAGGAATCGAAAAAATACTTCCTAGCTATCACCAATCGATTACTAACCTTCAGCAGGAGTGGCTCCAGGCACTTGAGAACAACATCAAGTCCGCAGTCGTACTGCAGCAGGAATTTGCAAACAAGGCCGGTATCAACGCAGCCATTCCAGAGCCGGCGCTAAAGGCAATAAGGGACACAAGCGAAGAAATCGTCAAATCATACTCTGTTCAGAACCAGGTGGTCTTGGCAGCAATTGATGCGACAAAACAAAACATCAGGACATTCAACGACAATGTGAAATCCTTTGCAGACATGAACAAAAACATCATGCGATACTGGGTATCGGCATTGGCCCCGACAAGAAACTAGAATCCTATTTTTTATTTTGATCTTTCTTTTAGCCACTCGCACATCTCGGGCAGCACCTTTTTTTGTGAGAACGAGCTAGCAATCATTCCTACGTGCCCTGTCGGATAAATCCTGACTATCTTGTCTGTACTGCCAACTGCGTAGTAAAGCGGCATGCTGCATTCCGGGGAAACCAGGTGGTCTCCTACCGCAATCTGGATGAACAGCGGCATCGTTATCTTTTTGAGGTCTATCTGTTTTCCGCCCACGAACATTTTGTTTTGTATCAGAAGGTTTTCCTGGTAAACGTCCTTTATCCACTGCCTGAACAGCTCTCCTGGAATGGGGGGCGTGTCGTTTAGCCATTTTTCCACCCTGAGGAAGTTGTCGACAAAGTCCTTGTCGTTGATATTTTTGAAAAACCTGTAGTACTTTTCAAGCCCCTGTTCAAACGGCTTTAGGATTGAAAAGCAGTAATACATGAATTCTGGAGGCATGTTGCCTATAGTATCGACAATTTTGTCGACATCGATGTGCTTTGTTACGTTGCTGACAACTGTGGTGTCCTTCCAGCCGTCAATCACAGGTGCGGTGGCAATTAGGTTTTTCACCTTGTTTGGGTGCAGCGACGCGTATATGGTGGCAAGCGTTCCGCCGGTGCAGTACCCCTGCAGGGAAACACTGTCCACGCTTGACTCTTTTCTTACAAAGTCTATGCAGTTGTCCATGTATGAATTCACATAATCGTCAAAGTCAAGATACTTGTTGATGTTGGTAGGCGCCCCCCAGTCGATCATATATACGTCAATGCCCTCCTCGAGCAGCTTTCTTACCCAGCTTTTCTTTGACTGGATGTCCAAAATGTGATATCTGTTTATGACTGCGTAGCTGATCACAAGGGGGATCCTGACCTGCTTTGCAACAAGCGGCCTAAAGTGCAACAGGCGGACCTTGTCCTCCTCATATGCGACATCAAACGGAGTTGATTCAAGAGTTATCTCGTCTGGGGCCGGAACAAACTTTGGCGCCTCGGTGACGTTTTTTGTAAAGCTCAGGAACTCTTCTACAAGCCTTGGGTCTATTGTCTCATGCTGCATTTTTTACATCCTCTGTTTTTTCAAGCTTTGAGACGCGCTTTCTGAGCTCGTGCATTTCCTTGTAGACCTCGTCTATTTCCTTTCTTGTCGGAAGCTTCATAGACTGCAGTATGACGTTTAGGATGTTTTCCCAGTGCTTTGCCAGCTCTAGTTCGGCTGACACCATCTTGCCGTAATTTAGTCCGAACTTTTCAGAATCAAACAGGCCGGTAAAGTCGTTTTCAAAAATGTCAATCCACACCCTTTTGTATGCCTCCAGGTTCTCTGCATCTTGCGGTATGCTTGGCACCTTGGCGTCTACTTTTTTTTGCGCATCAGTCCACGTCTCGCTTAGCTGCTTGTAGTATTCTGCCAGCCTTTGGTTGAACTCCACCATGTCCTCGTACGAGTCAATTATCTCCGTTACGACCTTTTTTTGGTCGTTTGCGTAATTTCTCATCGGGCCTACCGAGGAAAGGGCAATGGGCTTGCCTGACATTAGGTGCAGCAGGTCTGTCCAAAACAGTGAAACGTGCTTATAGTGTTCAAGTGGCGATTTGGCATCTTGTGACAATGCTGTTTAAACGCAAACGACCGCAATAAATAGATCGGTTCTGTCGGGCTGTCGAGACCTAGACCTCGATGCTATCCTGAGGTCAACATCTGGCACAACGGATCAGTTTAATCCAAAAATCGACCATATGATCCCGTTGCCCATCAAGTCAGTACGGCAAAACTATGAACCCAATTCTGAGATGTCATCCATGATGGAGACGTTCCGCCAGATGGTGAATCACTGCATCAGAACAGGACTGGAAAACAACTGCTCGACATTAAAAAAACTGTCAGGTTTTGCGTATCATACAATGCATGATTACAACATTCAATCAAAATACAAACTCACTGCAATCTCCCAGGCATGCGGGAGATTATCCCAGATGAAAAGAGACATCAGAAAGGGCAGAAAACCAAAATCGCCGTTTGTGCAAAAGCCGTATCTGGTATCGTGCTATGGGTTCAAAATCAACGGAATGCTTTTTTCATTTCCGGTACATAATAGAAAATTTGCAAACATTATTCTAAATGATCACGTTGCCGGAATCTTGTCAGATCCGTCAGTCGTGCCAAGATCATTTACCATAACGCCGCAGTCCCTGTCAATATCGATTGCCAAAAATGTGGAACCAATCCAGACTGAATCCGCAATAGGAGTAGACAGGAACCTAAGAAACGTAACATTTGGCGACTACAAAGAAGTAATCCAGGTAAATACATCTGAGATGCTCAAAATCAAGGAAAACTATACCCACATCAAGTCCACATGCACAAGAAACGACCACCGAATCAGAAAAAAAGTCTACGGCAAGCTTGGAAAAAGGCAGGCAGAAAGGATAAGGCAGAGAATCCACCGAATCTCAAGGTCGATAGTAAACTATGCCAAGAAAAACAATGCTGCGATAATATTTGAGGATCTAAAGGGAATTAGAAAATTATACAGAAAGGGAAACGGTCAGGGAAACCAATACCGAAGAAAGTTAAACTCGTGGTCTCATTACGAACTGGAAAGGCAGACCTCATACAAGGCTGCATGGGATGGCGTTTCGTTCTATAAGGAAGACCCAAGATGCACCAGCACGACCTGTCCGATATGCGGAGGCAAACTCCAAGGGGACAGGCAGAGACGTCGGGATTTGTGGTGCGGTAGTTGCAGGC
>DATIGB010000023.1:0-5131 GCA_035454985.1 Candidatus Nitrosotenuis sp. | reverse complement strand
AAAAGATACGGAATCATTGAGAAGCTGGAAAAAGACATCAAAGACGAAAAGGCAGCAAATAAGGAATCTGCGCTGGCCGCAGCCATAATGCATTCTGAGTACATGAAAAGCAGGGTAAAGAACTCGTCTAATTCCAATCCGTCATGGAGAAATAAACTGGGTTGATAACATGGAATACAAAATAGAAGACGTCGCAGGAACATTTAACGGCAAAATACTAAAAAATCTTGGAAACAACGAATACGTAATCAAGATAGACTCTGAAGAACACCAGTTAAGAATTCTTGGCATTAATTCCAGGGGAATCGAATTCATCTTGGATCAAAAATATCACAAGGTAAAGTATCTTGAAAACACCACGTCCCAAATGAGTCTGGTGGTGGACGGCGTCCCAATGAAACTTAACACAAATTCCAAATTTGCTGAAATTGTCTACAAAAATACCGGAGGTGCCGACAGCGGCGACGCGCAAACAAGTCTCCGTAGCCAAATACCTGGCAAGGTAGTCTCAATAGCTGCACAGGAAGGCTCAAACGTCAAAAAGGGAGACGTCGTATGCGTTTTGGAATCGATGAAGATGCAGGTATCGGTAAAATCCCACAAGGACGGAGTTGTCAAAAAAATCAAAATCAAGGGCGGGCAATCTGTCGCAAAGAACGACGTTTTAGCAGAAATAGAATAAAAAATAAAAGTTACTTTCCTTTCTTTAGAAAGTCAATTATTTCCTGGTAGTTTGGCTCCACTAGGGGGCTCTCTGAGACCCACTTGTACGTGACAGTTCCGTTCTCATCTAGCACAAAAATGGAACGCTTTGCAGCATCGTATCCTTTGACGTGCAAAAGATCTGGCATCAGTATGTCGTAATCCCTAATTGTCTTGCTTTTGTAGTCGCCAAGAACTGGATAGCTGAGATTGAATTTTTCTGCAAAAGCCTTGTTTGCAAATGGACCATCGTTACTTATCCCAATCACCTGGGCGCCAAGGCTTGATATCTCACTCCACCTGTCCCTGAACGTACACATCTCTGTGGTGCAAACCGGAGAGCTTGCAGCTACAAAAAATGACAAAACCACTTTTTTACCCCTAAACTCGCTCAGTTTTCGCATTTTCAGATCTGTGTCGACAAGCTCAAACTCAGGAGCCTTATCGCCAATATTTACGGCCATGAGTTACAGCTAGTTTTTGTCATATATCAATCATAATGAGATTCGTAACCTGATCGCATTTTTTGTCTATTTTTCTTGCATAGCTTTTTATATTATCATTAGGGTGTCAAGCTGATTTGGTTGGGGAATATGCTGCTAACTTTAGTCATGTTCTTCTGATGTTTGGATTTGCTATAGTTGCAGTTGGGCCGGCACTCTTGATATCACGTATGATCTCTCCACGTAAAAGAAGCAATCCGGTAAAGTTTCTCCCAATGGAATGCGGTCAGGTTCCGCAAGGCGAGGGAAGAACCCACTTTATGATGCAATATTACTCCTATGTCCTGATGTTTGTTGTTTTTGATGTAATGTCGATTTTCCTGTATGCCTGGGGCAGCACCCTGCTTAATCTGCCAAAGACTGCGACTTTGCCAATTATCGCTTTTCTGGGAATAATGTTCGCAGCGATGGCATTTGCCCTTTATCAGTCAAAGAGGCGGAACATATGGTAAATTTTATACTCACATACAAAGCAGTAGAGGTAAGGGATTAGCTTGCTAAAGGAACTCTTAACTCCGCAAAACGCAAACGTATTCATCGGCAAACTAGGCGATGTCCTAGTCAAGGCAATAGACCAGCCGCTGGGCTACGCCATTAACTGGGGTAGACTGTGGTCGCTCTGGCCAGTGCACATTGAGACCGCGTGCTGTAGCGTAGAGTTTGGTGCCGCATCCGGTCCAAGATACGACGTCGAAAGATTCGGAATCATTGAAGCATTTGGTTCCCTTCGACAATGTGATCTGGTCGTGGTGCAGGGAACCATCACAAGAAAGATGGCGCCAAGACTGCGACTGGTGTATGATCAGATGCCAGAACCAAAATATGTCATAGCTATGGGCGCATGTGCCATAACTGGTGGATTATACTTTGACTCGTACAACGTCCTGCCGGGAATCGACGGAATACTTCCTGTCGATGTGTATGTTCCAGGCTGTCCCCCTAGACCTGAAACCCTCATACAAGGATGTATGCTACTGCAAGAAAAAATTAAGAGGATGAAGGCTAGGTAGAAAATCTTAATGAGTCAACCACAACCACCTGAAACAAAACCCGTAGCAAAAGCGCCGCCCCAAAAGGAGCTGCCGCAGTTTGAAAAATCAATCGCAGACAAGATTGAAAGTAAATTCGGCCCAAAGGCTGCAATCGAATTCGTCAAAGTAAACAGAATCAGAGTCAAGGTAAAAAAAGAGGACGTACTCGATGTGGCAAGGTTCATCCGTGACGAACTTCACTTTGATCACGCCGAGTCCGTAACTGGCGTCGACTATCCGGATCAAAAGGAAATCGAAGTCGTTTACCATCTTGGGTCATACACTGTTCCAGATCTAGCAAAACAGGTTTTGACATTGGCAACGAGAGCTCCGCGCGAGGAAAACCCGCGACCAGGAAATGACAGCACTCGGCTGCCAAGTCTTAGAGATATATTCTACAGCGTAGAGTTTCACGAAAGGGAGTGTTTTGAAATGTTGGGAGTTTACTTTGAGAATCATCCAGATAACAGACGACTGCTCCTGCCGGAAGACTGGGCAGATTTACCACCGATGCGTAAGGACTTTAAGATAAAGGGGAGATAGAGATGACCACTCAGCTACCTCCAGGATTGCAATTGGAAAAAGTGGACGAGCGCATCATGACGCTCAACGTTGGCCCACAACACCCAGGCTCTGGCCACATGAGGCTTGTGATCAAAGTCGATGGAGACTATATCGTGTCGTGCGATCCAGATCCGGGCTATGTGCATAGAGGGGAGGAAAAGATGGCAGAGTACAGAAACTATATCGTAAACATTCCCCACCTTGAGAGACCTGTCATTCATGACTCTTGCAACGTACTATACCCGTACTGCCTTGGAGTAGAGGAGCTGCTGGGACTTGAGGTTCCAGAACGAGCAAAATACCTCCGGGTAATAGCATCGGAGCTCAACAGGTGCGTCTACATCCAATACTGGCTTGCAATATACGGAATATTTCTCGGACACTCTACGATGTTCATGTGGCCCGCAGGCGACAGGGAACTGCTCATTGATCTCCTGGAAAAAATCACCGGCGCCAGAGTGACTCACGCGTATTTTGTCCCAGGAGGAATCAGAAACGACGTCCCGGCAAACTTTGAAGACATGTGCCTCAAGCGCGTCAATTACTTTGAAAAAAGAATTAAAGAATATGCCGCAATATTCTACGACAACCCAATTTTGATATCAAGAACGCGCGACGCAGGAGTCCTGTCGCGCGAAGACGCAATACGACTCGGAACAACCGGCTCTACTTTGCGCGCAAGCGGAGTCGACTTTGACCTAAGAAAGAAAGAGCCGTACGATGCATACGGGGAGCTCGACGTTCACTCTAATGTTCTAAAGGAAGGCGACTCTTACGCCCGCTCAAAAATTCCGTGGCTTGACATGCTTGAGAGCTGCAACATAATCAGGCAGGCATTGCAAAAAATGCCCAAGTCAGGCTCTGTCAGAGTAAAGCTAAAACCAAATCCAAAGGGCGGAAACGATGAGGTCTACAAGCGCGTAGAGTCAGGCCGCGGCTCGCTTGGATGCTACATTGTATCTCGCAGCCAGCCAGAACCGTACAGGCTCAAGCTCAGCGTCGGCTCATTTAGAAACCTGATATGCATGCCGTATCTGCTAAAGGGCGAAAAGTTAGGAAACATGCCAGCAGTTTACTGGAGTCTTAACTACTGGCCGGTGGAGGCTGACCGATAAATGTCTGCAATCGCACCAAAATTTCGCTTTAGCTATTTCCTAAAGTCAGTACTCGACAATCTGTTTTGGATAATCACCATGGTTACGCTGATTGGAATCCCAATCATAATGGTGCTCTTCTTCTATGTTGATCTGCCAGTGATGAATGACAAGCTCACATCACCGTACCTGATGCTTACAACAATCGCAGACCCATCAAGGCAAATCCCTCTGCTAAAATCAGTAATACACAGTGACTTTTTTAGAATAACTGCGTTTCCAGGGTTTGGGTTTGCCGCACTGCTTGCAGCTGCGACAATTTTCATTGAAAGAAAAATGCTTGCCAAGCTCCAGCTGAGGGTGGGGCCGTTTTACTGTGGTAAAATCGAGGGAATATTACAACTGGCAGGAGACGGACTCAAATTAATATCAAAAGAAATCATCATTCCTGCAAAGGCAGACAAGCCGATATTCTGGGCAGCGCCAGTCCTCTTTGTCGCAACCGCGGCCGCATTTGTGGCCCTGATCCCAGTTGCCGGCGGCGGATGGGTCGTTGCAGACATCGACGTAGGGCTGCTGGCCGTTTTTGCTGTGGTTGGATTCTTCCCTGTCATAACTGTCCTGTCTGCCTGGTCTGCAAACAGCAAGTTCCCGTTCATTGGCGGAATAAGGGCGCTGCACCAAATGGTCTCATTTGAAATCCCGCTGATACTATCCGTGCTTGGAATCGTAATTCTTACCGGCTCGCTAAACCTTACCGAAATTGTCCAAAGCCAGATACACTACTGGTGGATAGTCTTTCTTCCAATTGGCGCAATTGTGTTCTTCATAGCGATGCTTGCAGAGCTCGAAAGAATTCCATTTGATCTTCCAGAGGCGGAAAGCGAAATCGTGGCAGGATGGCTCACCGAGTTTTCAGGCATGATGTACGGGCTTGTCCAGCTCGGCTCATATGTCAAGCTGTATGCGTTTTCGGCCCTCTTCGTGGTGCTGTTTTTGGGCGGATGGAACGGACCGCTGCTGTGGCCGCCGTTCCCAGAAGACATAATCAAAAATGGAATAGTGATGGGGCCAATAACTGCGCACTTCCCAGGACTGCCGCTGCTTGATCAGCAAATGCTCAACGATGTTCTGTGGTTTGTGATAAAAACAATGGGCGTGATCTTCATGGTACTGCTCCCAAGGGGTGTGTTCCCGAGAATCAGAATTGATCTTCTCTTGCACATCGGCTGGTACA
>DATIGB010000022.1:0-2891 GCA_035454985.1 Candidatus Nitrosotenuis sp. | reverse complement strand
TCATCGACTATGGGGCAGTTCTTTTTTGGCTCCATTATGCCAAACTCACCCATCTGCAATTCCTCAAAACTTTTGACTGAGCAAAAGACTAACTCGTCATCGACAATTCTTGGGAGCGCAACCGTTCTTCCCTCGCTTATCATCTGCTGTATTATGTCAAGTGTCTTGACCTCACTTCCAATCGAGTAATAGCAGGCTACTTTTTCCGCGTTTCTGAACGCCTCGATTTTTTTGAGGTTTCTTTGGATCTGCTTGCTTGCTATTGTCATAAAGTCATGGGACAGCCCGTCGCGTTTTTCTAGCAAATGGCTGCGCAGCCTTGGCTTATCTTCTGACAATGTTCTCACTCAACGAAGCCGCAGTAACCGTATTTTTTAAAAGCATTGCTATTGTCATTGGCCCAACGCCGCCGGGGACTGGAGACGCAAATGATGCCTTTTGAATAATCTTATCAAAATCACAGTCCCCGACCAGTTTTCCATCATGACGCGTAGTTGCCACATCTATGACGACAGAGCCCTCTCGTATCATCTCTGGTGTCAGGGTGAACCTAGTTCTGTCCCCGACGCCTGTTATTATGATGTCAGAATCCTGGCAAATTTTCTGAAGGTTCTTTGTTTTGGAGTGGCAGGTGATGACAGTGGCATTTCGTTGTAGCAACAGATGGTACAGCGGCTTTCCAAGCAGGTTGCTCCTGTTGATCACGACTATGTTTTTTCCCTCCAGGTCTATGCCGTAATGATCAAAAAGCTCGATTATTCCAGATGGTGTGCATGCCTTTAGGATTGCTTTTCCAAGGGACAATAGGCCGACATTGTAAGGCGTCAGCCCGTCAACGTCTTTGATTGGAGAAATTCGTGAGGTGGTCTCAAACTCGCCCAGCTGTTCTGGAAGCGGAAGCTGTACTAGTATTCCGTGAACAGAACCGTCGGAATTCAGAGAATCAAGCAGATCATTTACTTCTTTTTGGGATGCAGTAGACGGCAGCTTGTGGTCTTTGGTTAAAATGCCTACCTCTGCACATGCTCTGTGTTTGTTTTTTACATATGTGGCAGATGCCTGGTTGTCACCTATCAGTATGGTTGCAAGGCAAGGCTCGATTCCGCGCGATTTTAGCTCCGCCACGGCACTCCTCACCCTGTCCTTGACTGCGGATGCCACCAAAACCCCATCAATTTTTGTTCCAGACAATGTGGCTTGTTTGTAGTTGATTGTATTTAATTTAATCAACGCGGAAAATAGATGAGTCATTCCTAGGAGTTATTTAGTCCCACAATAACTTGACAAAGTGTGACAGTTACCAAGGGCTACCGGGACAAGATCTACATAATAAAAGACATAATCCTGCTTCTGGCCCAATATGGCGAACTGAATCAAACAACCCTGGTAAGCTACAGCGGCCTGAATCTAAAAAAACACAAATACATAATTGATGAGCTGGAGTCAAGAGAAATCATCACAAAGTCTGTACTGCAGGACGGCAAGCGCTCAATTACCATCTACAAGGTAACTGCAAAGGGAATGGAGTTTTGCCGCAACATCATAGAGCCGTACGAGGATCTGTTCCCAAGAAAAACAAGCGTCGATAAAAGCAACGAAGACAGCGATGGGAGTAAACTAAGCCTACTGATCCTCGTCTAGCTCAAAACTGGCAGATAATCTCTCATCAAGCTTTTCTTTCTTCTTCATATAGCTTGAGTACCTAGAGTTCCAGGACTTTAGCATCGCGAACTGGCGTATCCCCAAAACAAGCCAAATTGACGCTATGATTATGATTGTTGCAAGCAGCACGACAAGAAACGTCCCAAATTCATCGTATTCATCTAGGATGAAAAAAAAGTGTTCGTGCCTTACCAAATACACTGACAAGCCTATTGCCAGCGGGGCCAAAATCAGAGCAGAAATGGTTACGCCAAACAACAATCTTCTGGTTTTCTGTATCTGTTCTACGAATGACTCTATTACGTCTCTTATGCTGTGATTGGAATATTCATCAGTATCTTCCAATTACAATTCTCCGTGCGATAGCCTTTGCATGGTAAGTTTTGTGTGGCAATTTATTGGCCTACCACTATGGTGCCGTTCATTTTGGGATGGTATGAATCATAATAGCTAAACCTTCCCGGCGTGTCTGCTACAAACGTGATTGATTCTGAACCAAAGTAATCAAGGTCCTTTGTATGGACGTTGAATTGGTCTATGTTGAAATTATGTTTCTGATGGTCTTCGTTAAGCACGTGTATTGCCACAAGCTCGTTAGTATTTACTTCGATTGTGGGTGTGGCCTGCCCTCCAGTTCCAGAAAACCCCTTTCCGCCTCTGGTAGATGTGCCAATAAACGTGGGGCCGTTCTGGGAGTTTACTGCCTTGATGTAGTGGTTAACTGGGACTCCAAATACGGGATACTTGGAATTGACCGGTGTAGTTGACATCACTGCCGCATAACCGATTCCTGCTATGGCAAGTATGATGCCGCCAATCCAGATAAATTTGAGCGAGCTAGATTTCTTACTCGCCTTGTTATTTCGCTTTCCCAACGTTACTTATCTAAATGTCTCCTATTTATTCGGTGATTAACAATGTTCACTGGTATGATGAAATAATGACGAGAACAATTTTGGAGATTAAGACAAGGGTTGGTATGGATTATGGGCTGTTCTCGTCACATCTGGAACTACACGGTGCTGATATTTAGAGACAAAGTAACAATGTTAACCCAATTTTATTTAGACAAATGAAAGAATGCTATCTCATGCAGTTCAAACGCTTACCATTTCTGCGCAATGGTTATAGGCAAAGTCTGGCCATGATTACAATAATTCGACATAGTGAATGGTGCTAAAAATGAACAATCGCGAAAAAATTCAAATCTCAATAATAGGGCTGCTCTC
>DATIGB010000021.1:0-2052 GCA_035454985.1 Candidatus Nitrosotenuis sp. | reverse complement strand
GAAGCTCTGCCCACTGTGTCACGTATTCTTGGAACTCATTAGAGTTTACTATCCCCTTTGTGGTGCTTGCATCAAGCAGCAGGCTCTTTAGCGCCAAGTTCACGTCGTCTGCAAGCTCAAAGTTGTGCGGAACTATTTTTCCGCCTTCTGCCCTGTAGAATTTTCCGACAATCAGTTCTCTGTCATAAAGGTAATTCTCATAATACTTGATGTCCGACTCCCATGTCTCTATTATGTTTCTGATGCTCTTGTCAGTCTGCGTTCCGCCTATTGCAAGGGGATCCTCCACTATGATTTTTGATACCAAGATATCCCCGTCACGCAGCAGGTCCTTGCGCTTTATCTGATCAATTTTTAGCACGTCCTTTCTTGATGAGATGAATCCAAGCTCCTCGGGGTTGAGCTTTGAGTAGCAGTACGGCTTGTGCCCTGTATCGTCTGGCCACAAAATTATTTTCTGGGATTCGGGATTGTAGAATTTTAGGACAGCTACTTTTTTTTGGTTGTCGTATGTTGCAGAAACAAGGAGCGATGGCGAAAACGACACTGGCTGCTCTTGGGATGACATTTGCACTACTTGTCCAAAAGCGCGCCAGCCCAGCGTTTTACGGCGTTTTTGTCCAGCGTCACTACTTCAATTCCTGCCTCATTGATAAGGTCATAATCCGTTTCGGGATAAGTGTCAAGGCAGACTATCTTTTTAATTCCAATTGTTATTGCCATTTTGGTGCATTCTAGGCACGGAACAAACGTGGTGTACAGTATGGCCCCCTTTGAGCCCGCCTCGATTCCCATTATTGCGCAATGCATGATTGCGTTTGCCTCTGCGTGGCTGCACAGGCATCTGTCCAAGGATGCCCCGGATTCTATTTTTCCCTCCATTCTAAGCGTACACCTTTTGCATCCGCCCTCAAAGCAGTTTTTCACACCCGGCGGCGTTCCGTTGTACCCCGTTGCGATTTGCCTGTTGTTTCGCACTATGACTGCGCCCACTTGGCGGGTCATGCAGTTTGAGCGCAGCTTGGCAAGCTCTGCCTGCAGCATGAAATACTCGTCCCAGCTTGGTCGCTCAAAGCCTTTGCCCATGTTGGAATCAGTAATTATTTGATATTTAGGTGGATCTGTGCTGCCGGATCCAATCCCTTGATCCGGAATTAAGTAACAAGCTACAAATCGCTACTCGAAAGTATAAAATGAACAAATCCCGCCTTACTAAAACAGCAATTGTCCGATTACATTCAGCACAGATTCATCAAACCAAATATTGTTGAAGCGCGCGAATACCAAATAGCGCTAGCACGCCAGGCGGCATCAGAAAACTGCCTTGTTGTTCTGCCGACTGGCCTTGGCAAGACCACTGTCGCATTGCAAGTCATAGCAGAATACCTGTCCAAGGGAACAGGAGGAATCTTGTTTATGGCGCCAACTCGGGTATTGGCAAACCAGCACTACGAGTTTTTAAAAAACAATCTCACCATCGAGGATATTGCACTGCTGACAGGTGAGGACACCGTTGCAAAAAGGAAAAAGCTTTGGGCAAACAGTGTGATATGCGCAACACCTGAAATAACAAAAAATGATCTGGACAGGGGGCTGGTCTCAACAGACCAGTTTGTCTTGGTGATATTTGATGAGGCGCACCGAACCGTGGGGGATTACGCGTATTCGTCAATTGCGCATCGATTTGCAAGTTCGAGTGCAAGAATTATGGGAATGACTGCCACCCTCCCAAGCGAAAAGGAAAAGGCAACTGAAATCATAACCACTCTCAGAGTAGCCAGCGTAGCTGAGCGAAACGAATCCAGCCCAGACGTGACACCGTACATTCAGAAAACAAACACCGAGTGGATCAAAGTTGAGCTTCCACACGAAATGAAAGAAGTCCAGTTTTATCTAAGAAAGGCACTCGCGGTGCAACACAACGAACTGCAGCGGTGTGGCCTGAGGCTGTCAGGAAACGCGTCACTGTCGCAGCTTTTGCGATCGCGCGATTTTGTTTTGCGCCAAAACAGGCGTGCCGCAAAACCGCTCTTTACTGCAATTCGGCTGCAC
>DATIGB010000020.1:0-2549 GCA_035454985.1 Candidatus Nitrosotenuis sp. | reverse complement strand
TGCCAAAAGGCGGTACAACGCAATACACAAGGGAATGCCCATCACAATAGGGCCTATGAATATCAATGCCGGTGGTTCTCCGGGAATTATGTTTGAAATCATCATTATGCCATAGGCAAATACTGGCAAAGCCATGATCTGTTTTGTCAGACTGTTATTGTGATGAGTCATCTTGCGTTCAAGCAATAGGTAAAGAAAATAGATTGTAAATGTAGTCAATAGCCACCCAGCAAAATTCTGTAACGGAACCCCAAAGTACTGGCCACCAGACTCCCAAATCCATGCCCTCTGGGTGGATCCCGACAGGTATGGATCTATTACCAGATCCCATGCAGTCATTACAACTGCACTCGCTATGGATAGCCAAACTATCCGCGATACATTGGTCTGATTTTTGGAAACGGAGCCGGATCTTATGACACTTGCAATAATGAAACTCGGATAAATCATCATAAACCAGGCAATAGGAATTATGATTGGGACATGACCAAGTTTTGCTCCAAGCACATCCGTATAGTGATACTTTCCATATATCATGCTGGTTTCTACCCCAATCTGCTCATAGCTCCATGAAACCATGGCTGTAATTGCAAAAAACATCAATGCACGTTTCCAGCCAAGGACATACCACGCGTGAATCAAACTAAATGCCATCATCAGGATTGTTTTGATTCCTATCCCGCCAGGAATCTGCGGCAACGGTACGAATGATTCCAAAAGTGGATGAATTATTGCGGAATAAACAAAAAGTGCAAGGAAAAATACTGACAAACCTATAAGAATGCGTTTTTTCCTGCCTGCTCCTATTTGGTTATTCACTAGATAAACCGAACTTATGCCCTATGAAAAACGTAACTAGAAAATTTAACGTGTCTAGACCGTAATTTTCTTGTGCGCTGCCTTGCCAAGCCTGTTCATGACCCCAAGTCCTAGTCCTTTTTTGCTGATTCCGTGCGCAAGAATGACGTCAATTTTCTGCGCATCAAACTCCCTGAACGCTTTGTATAAATTTGCAGCAATCTTATCGGGACTGCTTCCTACGAATCTTGTCATGTCTGCCTTGTAGACACGATTCTTCTGCGTGCTCATTATACCGACACGTTTTTTCTGTTTTTTGAATCTGCTTGCAAGCTGTAGGATCTTTTTGTCGACATCTTGGGCCGAACCCTCGACTAGGATTATTTTGGCATTTGGGGAATAATGCCTGTATTTCATGCCAGGTGAGCGATGAACCAGTTTTGATTTTCCCCCCTTGATCACGGGATGAATCCTGATCTCTCCGACAACTTTCTGCATCTGCTCCAGCGTTACACCTCCCGGGCGCAACAGCATCGGAGTTTTGCTTGTCAAATCAATCACGGTGGACTCGATCCCAATCCTTGTCCTGCCTCCATCAAGAATCATGCTTATTCTTCCAGCTAGGTCAGCAGATACATGTCTTGCCAAGGTTGGACTTGGTCTGCCAAAAAAGTTTGCAGAGGGGGCGGCCAGTGGAACACCGGCCTCTTTTATCAATAGACTGGCAACTTTGTTTTTTGGCATCCGAATTGCTACCGTATTCAGACCGCCAGTAGTTATTTTTGGAACAATTTTCGATTTTTTCAAAACAACAGTCAATGGGCCGGGCCAAAACTTGGCAATTATTTTTTCTGTTATTTCCGGTATGTCACTTGCGAGTCTTTTGAGATCCCTTTTGTCGTGTATGTGAATTATTAGCGGGTTATCCGCAGGCCTTCCCTTTGCCTCAAAAATCTTCTTTACTGCGGAAGGATTCAGGGCGTTTGCTCCAAGGCCGTAAACTGTTTCTGTAGGAAATGCCACCGTTTCTCCATTTCTTATTAATTGCGCAGCTTGCCTTATAACTGAAATTTGTGGCCTTGTTGGATTTATTTTGAGAATTTTTGTCCGCATTTTTCTTGATTTTAAAAGAGTGCCCCTGCTTGCATATTAACGAAGCCTTGGAGGTTGCGATTGAATTTTTATGGGAACAACACTCTTTTCATCTTATGAAGCTGGATCTTAGGGAAATAGCAAAAGAAAGGATGCAAATTCTGATTAAAGAAGCAGTTTCAAATGCCAGAAAGAACCCCGCATTAGCTCAAAGACAGGCTTTGCTTGCAAGAAAAATCAGCACAAAGCACCGAATCCGAATGCCATATGAAATTAAGATGAATTTTTGTAAAAAATGCAAAAGCTTCATTGCGCCCGGAGTGGACTCAAGAATACGGCTTGGCAGATCACCACTCAAGTCAATACGGATAACCTGCGGTTTTTGCAATCACACGTACCGCAAGATTATTTCTAACAAAGCAGTATCTTAGCTGATCGCTATATCGACACTGCAAAAAATATTCTTGCCGGAGGCACAAAGGTCGTGCCGGTCGGAACTGCGGATGAGGCAATGGCAGGAATCCTCGAAATCGACGCAGTTCGGTTGTCAAGCCAACAAGACAATAGTACCTTTATAAGACCTCTTTCAATTTTTCCTCTTCATGGCAAAGGTCTATGACGTACCGGCAGATGTTCTGTTATCAAGACTAGCTGACATA
>DATIGB010000019.1:0-2375 GCA_035454985.1 Candidatus Nitrosotenuis sp. | reverse complement strand
CATTAAAAACCCACTCACTACAATCAAGAGCACAGTCAAGCTACTCAAGACGCTCCAAGGCAAACCCATAGATGAGTACGTCATGAAGAGATTTGATCTGATGGACGACTCTATTTTCCGAATCAGCCATCAGGTTGACGGGGTCCTGGACTATCTCAAGAAAACCCCGCTTACCATGGTTCCAACATCACTGATTCACATTATCAAAACATCAATTCTGCCACTGACCATACCAAAAAACATCCAAATTAATTTACCAAATACGGATGTTACTGTGAAATGTGACTCGGTAAAAATGGAAGTGGTTTTTGGAAACATCATACTTAATTCGATTCAGGCAATCGGAGACAGTGCAGGCCAGATCTATGTCAGATATGTGGAAAAGCCAGACTACATTGTAATAGAAATAGCCGACTCTGGCCCGGGAATCCCGCCAGAAAGCATGGATAAGATTTTTGCGCCATTGTTTACGACAAAGCAGAGGGGAACGGGACTTGGGCTGTCAAGCTGCAAGAATATCATTGAGCAGCATGGAGGAAAAATATCTGTCAAAAACACGCCAACTACATTTACTATTATGATGCCTAATCTGCTTGCAAAAAAGCAACCCTGACTTAAAATTTTCTTAAAATAACTACTCTTACTTTTTCTGTGATTTTATCAGTCCGCAAATTCTCTCAGAGTGCTCGTCATTGATCCCCAGTCGCTTCAATTCTTGTTTTATCAGCAGCGTGGGATCGGTAACTTCGGGTTTCTTTTGTTTTTTGATGACAAAGTCCATCTCCTCTTTGAGTGAGGCTATCTGTCTTTTTGTCGATACCATCTCGTTTTTTGTTTTTTCGACTATTTTCTGCTCATAGTCAAGTTTTTCATTTAATCTGCTATAATTGGTCTCAAGATTGCTTATCAGAGTCTTTATGTCTTTTTCCGTTATCTGCTTTGGGTTTATTTTTTCTAGCTCCACTCTGTCTTTTGGACCCTCGCGAAAACAATTCATCTCATCGGCAAACTTTTTCTCTTTTTCAAGCAGCGCTTTCATGTTTGCCATTTTCTGGTTAAGCGTCGCATTTACAAATTTTTGATATTCGTTGGTATCGAGAATCTGATCGTGAACGTCTTTTGATTTTTGTATAACTTCCTCCTGTTTGGTCATAATCTGGGGCTTGTTTGAAAAGAAAATTGATCTTTCCGACACTGCCGCTGCATCCTGGATGTCTATCTTGGAGCCTACCCCGGTGATATGCGACCACTCGTCTTCTGCCGACTCGCTATGGTCTGCCGGGTCTATTGGCTTTCCGTCCTTTCCAAGCCTACTGATGTGCTTTTCCAATATCGAAATTTCAGCAGCTCTGCCTAATGTTTACAGTGATATTTGAAATGAACAAACAACTTTTTGGGTTTGTCATTTGAATTTAGGGGCAACTGTGCTGGGTTTTTCCCGCCTTTCTGAAATCGCCCATGAAGACGGAGTTGCTTGTTCTGCTGTATAATCCCAGATGCTGTTTGGCTAAATCGAAAACATAAATCTAATTATAAAATATTTGGGCAAATTTCTTGTGCCTCTTTTTATTGACGAGCATTTCGTAGACCGGAACTCGCTGTACACATTCAAAAATTTTACAAACAATGAATCAGTATCCAACGTTTCCACCAAGGAGATGTTCTTTGATCTGACTCATCAAAAGCTGTACTGTATTTTGGAGGCCCAAAACGAGCAGTCAATAAGGGATCATCACGATAAGCTCGGAATCGAGTGCAAATCAATAATGCCCGTCCAACAAGTTGCCCTTGGGAGTACGGACGAGTCGGAAAAACTCCAGGTCATAGGGGAGCTGGCAGCAAGGCTTGCACACGACTTGCGAAACCCGCTGTCAGTAATCAAAAATGTTGTCGAAATAATGGAGACCAAGCAAAGGCTCAAAATCGAAGAAAGAATCGTCTGCTATGGCAGGCTGCACCGGGCGATAAACAGAATCTCCCATCAAATAGACGAGGTACTGGATTTTGTTCGGCCAAGCAAGCTTACCATTGCAAACAATCTCTTAAACGAAATCATTTCCTCTGCGATAGAAAAAATAGCAAAACCGGATAGCATCGTAATCAACCTGCCAAATAACTTTGTATACGTCCCATGTGACTTTATAAAATTCGAAGTCATGATTACAAATCTCATAATAAACGCAATCCAGGCCATGAACAACTCCGGCCAGGTCGACGTGCTACTCTCCGACGACGGCGACTTTGCGACACTACAAGTGGTGGACAGGGGCAGTGGAATTCCAAAGGAAGTAATGCCGCGAATTTTTGAGCCGCTGTTCACAACAAAGCAGATTGGAACTGGTCTTGGGCTGGCAAGCTGCAAGGCAATAGTCGAG
>DATIGB010000018.1:0-3781 GCA_035454985.1 Candidatus Nitrosotenuis sp. | reverse complement strand
GGAATTTTGCGAGATACAAAACCAAGCAAAATAGGTGCAGGCAAGTAATTCCTGACCTCGCAAAATGCTTGCAGTTGGCTTGGGGTCCGCAATTACTCTGCACTCAGTACTGTCAGAACCCTACTTGGAATGTCCTTTAGTCTTGACACTGCAAGCGTATTCTCGTACCCCAGATACTTCAAATTGTTTGCAATTTTTGTTGCGCCAAACGTATCCCTGCCGACCCCGATTGCCACCATCTTTATCCCGAGCGCCTTTAGGGACTTTATCATGGCGCGCAAGGCATCCGGGTCCGACGGCTCGCCGTCAGAGAGCGTCAGAAATATGTCCGGCTTTTTTGAGCGCAGAATGGAAAACATTTTTTCGTAGACCTCGGCAAGCGGCGTTCCTCCGTTTGCGTCAATCTGCGCAAGCCTCTTTGCGGACGCGTTGTTCCATTTGATGTCCTCCGGCTTTACCAGCCAACATACAACCTGCTTTTGCGTTGTGTTGAATGCGTACACCGATAAATTTATTTTTAAAAACGACAGCACCTCGCACAGTGCAAGTGTCGCCTTCTTGTACTGGATCTGCTGGTCCATTATGGATGACGAGTGATCAAGCAGAATGACGATTTTTGCCTTGATTGATTTTTTTACGTCGGTGACAAAGGGATCGTGGTGCCCCTCTACGTACGCCTCCTCGTCAAACTCGTCCCCCGATACTGCGTGCTGCTCGCTCCAGCTGGTCTTCCATTCCTTGAACTTTGTCTTTAGGTTGCTTATGAGATCCTGGTCGTAAATCCTAGTCTCGTCCACGTTGGTGGAGCCTGGAATCTGTATGCCGACTGACTCGTTGCCGAGCCCCTTGTTTTCGTTTTTTCTGTTCTCGTCTTTTATGACCTTGAACTCCTCGGCAACCGACCTGTTTTCCAAAATGTTTTGAACATCTATTTTTCCAAAATCATCCTCCCTGTTCTTTGCAGTTTTCTGCACTGCCTTCACAAAGTCCTGGGGGGTCATGACAAGGCCTGCTCCTTTCCATGGAACCGAAACGGGCACTGTCACCAGTGCGTCTATGTCAAGGATTCTCAAAATTTCCGGAATTTTTTTCTCAATCCATTCGGTGTCGTGGCTTTTTTCCAGCGCCTCGCCTACGATTTCCTTTGCGCGCAGTGCGGCACTTCTTACCTTCTCAAGGTAGCTTGGCTGCAGTTCCCCCTTGATGTCGCCAAACAAAAAGTACTGGTAGAACGCCTCGACTATTCGGTATTTTCCAAGCACTTCTGTGATCTGCGGCCTGTACAGCCACTGGTAGGTGTAGTTGAAGATCATCTCAGAGTCCATTCCGCGCCATGTCTTTCTGCCGATGAGCTCGATTCTGCGCGTCTCAAGCGTGTTTAGGACAAAGCCAAAGGCATGCTCGTTGCTTAGGATTTTCTTGCAGAATCTGATTCGCATCGCCTCGTACCAGATGGATGTCCGAAACTGCCTGTATTTCTCAAAGTCAGTTCCGGTAAGGCGCTCGGGGGAGACCAGGCTTATCTTGTTTTCCCTTATTTTGGTTATGGTCTCCTTTTTGTCTGAAAACTCGACTGTTATTTTGTCCCTTTCGGACCATCGTCTCGCAAGAAACGTTGCTATTTCAACAAGCGTGTCGTTTTTTAGGTGTAGTGACTGCATTAGTTACCAAACATTGATGTGATAATGTCGTTTACTTTTTGGTATTCCACGTTTCCCCACTGCGCATAGACGTTTCCAAACACGATCATCGCAGCCTCCCTTGCGTTCATGCCGGAGTCAAGCAGCTTGGCAAACGCAATTGTCTCCCTGAGACTGGGAGAGTAGTACAGCTCCTCCACTGCCGCTGCCTGGCGCAGTGTGTTTGCGAGCTTTATTCCCTGGACAAGTTTTTCATCATGCGCGCTTGACGCATACAGCTTTACTATTTGCAGCTCTGTCTCCTCCGGCGGGTAGTCAAGCCTTATTCTCACCGGGAACCTGCTGAGCAGTTGCGGCGGAAGCTCCTTTGTTCCGACGTGTGTGAGGGGATTTATCGTTGCAACCACAAACCATTTCTCGTCAGCCTTGATCATCTCGCCGGTTGACTCTTTGAGCACTATCTGCCTTCTGTCGTCCAGCGCCTCGTCAAGCCTTAGGAGCACGTCTGCCTCGGCTGCGTTTATCTCGTCAAGATACAGGAGGCTTCCCTCCCTCATTGTTCTGATAAGGATTCCCTCGTCAAAGCCAATGGAGCCCTCTGTCAGAGTCTTTGCCCCGACAAGGTGGCTTTCGCGAGTTCTTAGTGAAAAGTTGACTGATTCAAGCTTTGCGTTTCTCTTTGCGGCAAACTCCCTGACAAGCGACGTCTTGCCGGTTCCCTTTGGGCCTATTATCAGCACAAACAGCCCGGCGTCGTGCGCCCGATTCATTATGTCTATTGAGTTGTTCCAGTCAAGGTAGGTTGGGGTTGCCTGCAGCATGATTATCCTATTCTGTCCACTTTATTTAAGACTAGTCAGTTTTCCCATTTTTCCAAATGCAGAAATGACTCTTGAAGTATTTTTTGCAGCTGCCTGTTCCACACATCAAAGTCTGCTGGGCTTTTTGGATAGTTCGCATAGTGCGCCGTGAGGAGCTTGTTTCGCTGTGTCGTGTATCGCAGGCCGTCTGCGAGCTTTTTGTTAAGTGCGCCGCGCATAAGCATGCTCATCTTTCCAATCACGCTCATTTTTCCAACCGAGCTGAAATCCGGGTGCTCTCCTTTGCTTATTGCCTCGACGTCAAGGTTTCCCAAAAAGTGCTTCATGCCGTAGTTGAGCTGCTCGTTAGTCAAAAGCTGCAAGAGTCTTCTAAAGACCTCGAGTCCCGGCGTCTTGTAGCCGTACTCTTTTACATAATCCACATTGTACTGCCAGAGTCCGTTTTCCGTAACGTCGCCGGATTCTATTGCGTCCACCACGTTTTTGCCGATTAGTGATCCTGCGATTAGTGCAGGGCCTATGCCTCCTGCATCAAGCGGCTTTGGCATCCACGCCGAATCGCCGACAAGCATGAACCCGTTTGAAACCATGCAGTCGTTCTGCCTTCTCACTGAGACCTGCCAGTTGCCGGTTGCGTTGTGCGCATCGGACGGATCGTCGGAAAGCCTTGGGTTCTTGATTGCCTTGTTTCGCGCAACGTACTGGTTTATCAGCCCTGTTACGTCGTCGTTTTTTCCAAGCCTCTTGTTTCGCTTTTCCAAAATTGTCTTCTCAACACCGAGGCCGATGTTTACCTTGTTCTTTCCTTTTGGAAAAACCCACCCGTAGCCGCCAGGAGCTATGTCCTGGTCTAGGTGAATCAGACAATAATCAGGATCAAATTCCGTCAGGTCTTCGACTCCCTTTTCAAAAAGCATGATGTGCCTTCCGGTGGATTCCAGGTCCCTGCGGTCAATCTTCTTTTCCATTTTTGTGGTGTTCTGGACTCCGTTTCGCAGCATCGATGCGACACCGGTTGCGTCAATTACGACCTGGGCGGTTTTTTTGTACGGCTGGTTTGTCTTTCTGTCAGTGCCCTGGACTCCTATGACCTGGTTTCCGTCGTACAGCAAATTGGTAAGGTTAATCTCAAAATCAAAATTTATTCCCATCTTTTGCCCCTGCTTGTATTGGCTTTGCGGGAGCTCCTGCCTGTTGAGGAGATAGCCATCGCCGTCAAACGGAATCGAAGTCTCCCTGTCAGGTGACAAGGCAATTACTCCCTTTACCTTGTGTTCCAGCTCGGGCTTGCCCCAGATGACATTTATCTTCTTTCCCATA
>DATIGB010000017.1:0-2151 GCA_035454985.1 Candidatus Nitrosotenuis sp. | reverse complement strand
TATGACTGTCATTAGTCTGTCAAGGCCCATTCCCCACCCTGAATGAGGGGGCATGCCCCAATCAAATGACTTCAAATGGTCCTCAAAGCTTGCCGGATCGAGCCCCTGCTCTGCAATTCTGGATCTTAGCTTGGCAGGATCGTGCAGACGTCTGCCGCCTGATGATAATTCCAAATATCCGTACTGCAAGTCAAAAGAGCGCGACAACTTGGGGTCTTCGTCTTTCTCATGAATGTAAAATGGTTTTAGGCTCATCGGCCAGTCCAACAAGAAGAACAATCCTGGGTGGTTTTCACCAACTATCTTCAAATGCGAATCAAGCAAGTCGTCGCCAAACTCTAGCTTTATTCCAGACTTTTTCAGTTCCGCTAGTACCTGGGTGTATGTGATTCTGTCAAACGGCTTTTTTGGAACCTCGAGTTTTCGCTCAAGCGTGTCCAATTCGGCTTTGCAGTTTTGTGCAACGTCTGAAAATACCGCAATCACCAGATCTTCTAGTACCTCGATAACGTCTGTGTAATCAAAGAATGCCGCCTCAATGTCAATGCTTGTAAACTCGCTTAGGTGGCGACCCGTATGTGATTTCTCCGCACGATAAAACGACGAAATCTCAAACACGCGCTCAAGGCCTATTGTCATCTGCTCCTTGTATAGCTGTGGGCTTTGCGCAAGATACGCCTTTTTGCCAAAATATTCTAGCGAAAACAGGTTTGCTCCGCCCTCGCTGGCACTGCCTATTATTTTTGGCGTTGTTATCTCGATGAATCTTTTCTGTGCAAGCGTCTTTCTCAGGGATGCAAGAACTTGGTGCCTTATCTTGAAAATCGCTGCTACCTTTTGATTTCTCAAATCTAGCGCTCTTGCATTAAGTCTGTTGTCGATGTTGCTTTCCAGCCTCCCGATTGGATCAATGGGCAGTGGATGTACTGCCTTTGTCAGAATGTCTACTCCTTCTGCCTTGATCTCAAATGTAAAGTCTCGGGCCTTGGTGCCTTGCACTGCACCGTGCACCATGATTACGCTTTGTCTTGTCAGGTCCTCTGGAACCATGGATGCGTCCTTTACAATCACTTGCGCCAAACCAGTGACATCACGTACTGTCAAAAATGTCAGTTTTCCAAGCTTCCTTAGGTCTTCCACCCAGCCGCCGATTACTACGCTGCTGCCTTCCATGGCGTTAGATATCTCGTCAATGTTGTGAGTTTTCTTAAATTTCATTTTCTCTGGCCGTCCTCAAATTCTATTACTATGTCCAGCTGGCGCACCTGCTTTACAATATTTGTAACCTGCTTTGTGTCAATTGGAAACCGTGCTGTCCATTTGCCGGCTACTGTCACCTTTGTCTTCTGCATTCCGCCTGGGACCCAAACTACGCTTATTGAGAGGATCTTGGTTGGAAAGAACAAGTCTTCGATGAACTTTCTGTCGTTTGCCTCCGATTCAACAAGCCAAATCTTGCCCGAAAACTCGTTTTGCAGAGTCCTGTAGAGCACCCTGCTTTGCCTGACTGTATCGATATCCGCCTTTGATAAATACAACACAAAATCGCCTGACACCTCTCTGCATGAAAACAGGGAAAATTTGTCTATCTCCGAGTGGGTCTTTGCGAGCTTTGCGAGCTTCATCGACGCATCCACATCTGCCTTTGTCAGCTGGCCTGATTCGACTTTTGATTCGCACTGTGGGCACAAGATTGCGTTTTTTGCATCGAAATTACAAATTGGAACTTGCAAGTAAATCGATTTCGCCATGGAACTAAAGATAAACTTATGGAAAACGGCACCATAGCTAATTTAACAATAATGGGATCAGGCCCACATCCACAACTTGGCCAAATTGTATTTGGTGCGATGTTTTTGTAGGTGCTTTTGAGCCACATGGCAAAACATGGGCCTCTCAGGCACGTCGCCGCTTTAGCCGTGCCTAAAATCTGTGATGGAAATTGCCTTTTTTTGGACGCGCCTCTGAGTCAATTATTTTGGTAAGGTGATTGTAAACGTAGTGGGGTTGTTTTTGAAACTTATCTTTCCGCCGTGGTTGCTGACTATCTTCTTACAGCTTGTCAGGCCAAGTCCTGTTCCGACCTGCTTTGTCGTAAACAGCGGCTCAAATAGCCTTGCGATGTTGTGATCTGACACACCTGGACCTGTG
>DATIGB010000016.1:0-4484 GCA_035454985.1 Candidatus Nitrosotenuis sp. | reverse complement strand
AAAATTTCCCGTTGTGTCCTGGTATAATATGGTGCCACCCTGTGAAAGACAGTTAACTGCTATTTGCAATACCAGCTGGGTTTTTCCAGTACCGCTTGCGCCAAAGATATCCGTAATTATTCCATTTTTTATTCCACCCCCGAGCAGATCATCTAGTCTTTTTAGTCCAGTCGATATCATGTATGATAAATTCTCAAAAAGTAGAAAAATAAACAAATCTAATATTGATATAATAAAATAGGCAAGGCTTTTATTCCGGTTATCAAGCTAGCATCAACAAGAGAACAACCATTGTCACAAACAAGCGTGAAGAAACCACTAACAACTCTTCAAAAAAATACAAAAAAGAAAGTCACGGTTAGACTGAAGAACGAAGTAGAGTACAAGGGTAAAATGGATAACGTTGATTCCTACATGAACTTGATAATGACAGACGCAGAGGAGCTCCATGACGGCAAAGTATCTGCCAACTATGGCAGGGTTATCGTAAGAGGAAACAACGTATTATTTATCAGACTAGAAAACGAGCTGTAGGCAGATCTCCGATGTCAAGAAGTTTTCTTTTTACTTCCGAATCAGTAACAGAAGGACACCCGGACAAAATTTGCGACAAGATTTCAGACGCATTATTAGATGAATTTCTACGACAAGACCCAGATTCTCGTGTGGCCATAGAAACCATGACAACCACCGGCGTTGTGATTGTTGCCGGCGAAGTTACTTCAAAGGCAAGATTTGACGTTCAAGATACGATAAGAAAGACCATAAGAGAGATAGGGTACGACAAGCCAGAGTTTGGTTTTGATGCAGACTCGTGCAGTGTGCTGGTTTCACTACATGCGCAGAGTCCTGACATATCGCAGGGTGTCACCGCTACTGAAAACAAGGATCAGGGGGCAGGTGATCAAGGACTGATGTTCGGTTATGCAGTAAATGAGACTGACGAACTAATGCCGTTGCCAATTCTTCTTGCCCACAAACTGACAAGAAGACTGGCAGAATTGCGTAAAAGCAAAGAGCTTGCTTGGGTAAGACCTGATGGCAAGTCGCAGGTAACCATAGAGTATGAAGACGGCAAACCAAAAGGAATTGAGGCAATAGTGATATCAACTCAACACTCTCCGGACATTACAAATTCTGATATTCGAAACCAAATAATTGAAAAAGTGATAAAACCAGTCTGCGGCAAGTGGTGGAACGACAAGATAAAGATTCACATCAATCCGACGGGACGCTTTGTCATAGGCGGCCCACCAGGAGACGCCGGCCTTACTGGAAGGAAAATCATCGTAGACACATATGGTGGTCAGGGAAGGCATGGTGGAGGCGCCTTTTCCGGAAAGGATCCATCCAAGGTAGACAGGTCAGCCTGCTACATGTGCAGATACATTGCAAAAAACATTGTTGCTGCAGGCCTTGCCGACAAATGCGAAGTTCAGGTTGCATACGCAATTGGAGTTGCAGAACCAGTTTCATTGATGATAAGCACCTTTGGTACGGGTAAAATACCAGAGGAGGACATTGAGAATTTGGTCAGAAAGCATTTTGACATGAGACCAAGGGCAATCATATCACAACTTGATCTCAAAAGACCAATTTACAGGGATACTGCTGCATATGGACATTTTGGAAGAACAGACATTTTGTTCCCTTGGGAAAAGACAGACAAGGCAGAGCTTCTAAAAAGGGCAGCCGGTCTATAGTATTTCTTTTAGCGTTGTGAGCTTAAAGCCGCACAACCGTTCCAGTTTTTTGTGATCACCGACAAAGTCGCCCACAAGTATGTTCAAGTCGTCCAACCCATAGATGGCATTTTTTGGCCGATTTAGTGCAGTATGGTAGGCACATTCCAGATCAATTTTTTTGATTTTGGCTCTATTTTTGACAAATTTCTTTACGAATCTTTCAAAGGTTACGGTTTGTGGGCCGACTAGATCCACAATTTTATTTGAGAATTGCTTGTTTGTTATTGAGGCAAGGATTACTTTTGCCACATCATTGACAGATATCGGCTGCAACCTATACGAGCCTGAGCCTGGAATTATTATTGAGCCGCTTTTGATTTGTTTGTTCAGGTTTTTTGTCAGCGGATCATTATTTCCGATTATATATGATGCTCTTAGAATCGTATAGTCAAGACCAGATTCGATTATTTCTTGTTCCGCCTTGAGCTTTGAGATGAAATATCCAAATGTTGTTGACTTGGATACGCCAAGACCACTTATGTAGATGATTTTTCTAATCTTCGCGTTTTTGCATAGGCGTACAATTTTTTTTGTTAGTTCAACGTTGACGTCCTCGTAGGTGGCATCGACACTTTGTGCTCCCTTACCAATCAGGTGTACCAACACATCGCAATTCTCTAGTTTGGCGATCAGGCTTTGCTGATCTAGATCAGAGTAACGGATGTTTGTTTCATATTTGAGCGGCCGATGTTTGCCTCTTGTCAGGCTGGTTACCGCTATCTTGTTATGACTTAGAAATTCCCTGATGTTTCTTCCAACAAAGCCGTTTGCCCCGGTAATAGCTATTTGCGGTTTTTGTTCTTTCACAAATACCACACCACCAGTATAATTTTAAATGTGTATTACCAAAAGTAGCCATTGGATGCATTACAATGCTACCAAACTCTTGGCCTGAATGAGAGCGCTTCACTCAAGGAAATAAAGCAGGCATATAGACAGCTGTCATTAAAATACCATCCAGACAGGAATAAGGAAAGAGAGTCGGATAAAAAATTCAAAGAAATTACCGAGGCATACCAGTTTCTAAAACAGGAACAGAAAAGAAGCAACACAGTGCACAGAGATGCAGCAGCCGCACATGCCGATTTTTGGAATTATTACGACAAGAAAGCGGGCGATGATTTTAGATTTAACCGTCAGGCCAACTTTGATGAGTTTATGAGTAATTTTGGCGCAAATTTTGACGAACCGCAAACTCACAACATGGAAAAGCCGATCTCTCATAAAATGACACACGTCCTACTTTATGGAGGACTTGCGGCAATGGCACTATGGATAATTATTTCAGAAATGCTCAAGTAATCTGAGAAGAGTTATTACATAAAAATAACATACCAGTTCGTGAGTGATGTAGAAAAACCAAAAGATAAACTGCGAACAGGCTTTACAACCGGCACATCTGCTGCCGCATCTGCAAAATCGGCATTGCTTGCAATAATAAATCAAAAAAAAGTTGAATCAGTCGAGGTTTTGTTGCCAAAGGAAAAAAGAATTAAAATTAAAATATCAAGTTGCCGATTTGACCCCACATCAGCCAGATGCTCAGTCATAAAAGACGGCGGAGATGATCCAGATGTGACACATGGCGCAGAAATTATCGCCGATCTGAGTCTCACAAGCAAAACAGGCCAAATTGTGATAGACGGCGGTGAGGGGGTAGGCAGGGTGACAAAGCCAGGCCTCGGCTTGGAGATAGGCAGCGCCGCAATTAATCCAACGCCCAAAAAAATCATAATTGAAAATTTAACTGTGATTGGAAAAGACATTCTTACGAAAAACGGAATCAGCGTAATTATTTCCGTTCCGGGGGGAAAGGAAATCGCAATGAAAACAGACAACCCAAGGCTCGGCATTTTGGGAGGAATATCTATCCTTGGAACAACTGGAATAGTAATCCCTTATTCCACGGCATCTTTTGCTGCCGCAATTAGGCAAAGCCTTGACGTTACTGTTGCGATGAAAAACGACACCGTCGTGTTGACCACGGGCGGACGAAGCGAAGAGTTTTCTAGAAAGGAATTCGACTTGCCTGATCACTGCTTTGTCCAAATGGGCGACTTTTCAGGCTACACAATTCAACAATGTGCTAAAAAAGGAATACGAAAGGCGCATGTTGCCGGCTTTATTGGCAAGCTGGCAAAAATGGCAGCAGGCGTCAAACAAACACATGTTAAAGGATCCAAAGTGGACATGGAGTTTCTAGCCAAGATAGCCGGAACGCTGACTAACAATCAGTCCATACTGGAGCAGATTAGAAAGGCAAACACAGCAAGACACGTACAAGAGATAGTTGTTGAAAACAATATTGGGGGGTTCTTTACTGCTGTTTGTGCTGAGGTCTACAAACAAATGCGCCAGCACTCTGAGAACAGGGTAGAATTAGACGTGATTCTTTTTGACTTTGACGGCAAAATACTTGGAAGGTATAATTCATCCTAAGAAATTTTATTGAGCAGACAAGAAGGTCATTTATGGAAAAAACGGCAATTCTCGCAATTACAAAAAACGGAATCAAGATCGCATCCACAATAAAAGAGATTTTCCCCAAATGGCAGATATTTGCACCAGCAAAATTTGCTGACTCTACAAATGCAAATTGGTATGATGACACTACGACTGCCAAGATTGCCGAACTGTACAAGAATAATGACGCGATAGTTTGCATATTTTCATTGGGCGCAGTGATTAGACTTATCGCTCCCCATTTAGGAGATAAGAAAACAGATCCTGCCGTAATTG
>DATIGB010000015.1:0-4842 GCA_035454985.1 Candidatus Nitrosotenuis sp. | reverse complement strand
GGTCAGTGCATGGCCACCCCAAAGATTCCATGCCTCGATTTGCAGGTCATCATCCGCAGTTGTAGTGCAGCCATCACTGCAATCCTCTTTTAGCTCGTTTCCGTTGACGGTGATTCTGACAATGTCGCCAAATTTCGGATCCGGCGTGATCCTTACAAATCCAAACGTCGCAGTCGCATTTAGCGCGTTATCTGAATCAAGATTTGCAACATGTACGAACGGCGACAAAAAGTTCACGATTCTACTTGTGGTCCTTGTCTTTTCACCAAACGTCATTGTTATCTCAAACGGTGACAGTGCCGCATATCCCTCATTAATGTCAAGATCAAGTGTGTCGTTTGTGATTATTTTATAAAATTGAGGGAACCATGTGGATGTAAGGCGTGTCTTTACATTGACCAGTCCGGTCCCATTTCCCTCGTTTTTTCTGCCATACATGTCGTCTAGAACTATGTTTGCAATCTCTTTTTTGTAACTGTCGTGGAGCAGTTTTTTACAGACATAGTCTTGCGTATATTCGGCGCCCCTTGGAACATCGGGAACCATTTTAAAAGAAATTGGGTAATTCGTCCGAGATCCATTTGAATGATATGTTAGAATTTTTAGGGAATTGATGAACTTTACGTTTGGATAAGTGTAGTGATATTCTGTGAGGTTTCTGACCTCAAACCCTGCAAATCTTGAAGACTGTATGATGTTGTCAATTGTCGCGTTGATGTATCTCTTTTGTAGCATTGTTCCGACTATTGGCCAATCAAATGAAATCTTTCCAAATCCTGATCTTACGAACATTGCGGTGTTGTGTTTTCTGGCTTCAAACGTGTTGGGATCTATCGTTGTGTTTTGGCACTGCTTTGCAGGATCGACGTGGATGGAACTAGCAGAATTCCACGAAACTGTCTGGTTCAGCTTTCTTACTTCGATGGGATTTAACGCAAAACCTGATGCGGAATACTGGTTGATCTTACTCCTCCGATTTTGATTTAGTACTGCTGGGTCGTCAGGGCCTCCGCCGTAGGATCCCTTGTATTCAAGAGCTACCCCGTGTCTGTTTCCCCAACTCCACCAGTATTCGTCCTTTAGCACAAGGTATGGGTACCTTTCATAGACTGGATCGTAGACTACAATCAGTGGCTGAGTCTTGTTTTCTTCTACGTGTATTAGTTTTCCTAAATTGAGCATCTCGATTTTGTACGTCACAGTGTGTTTTCTGATGTCGCTCTGCGTTGCGTTGTAAATTGTGGATCCGCTTCCGTACTCATAGGCTCTAGGCCACGGCTCAAAGCCGTTGTGGACCAAAGTGTGTTGGCATAATTCTGACTCACATTGATACTCTTCTTCCAATGTCAAATCGTAAATCTTAATCACCCTGACTGATAATGTCCCAATCCTTTCTTTTTTCCACGGATAGACAGGATTGTGAACTATGTTGATTGCATCCCAAGCATAATACGTGTGATCTAAATTGCCTGACTTGTAGCCATCGGAGTCATTTAGATATTCCTGCGCCAAATTTACGTCGATTTTCGGTCTTAACACGTTTGGGCTAAATTGACCTGTCGCAGAAATGGTGCGCCATCCGCATGCCCATTTGGTGCCTTTTTTTGTTTTTACAAGATGGCATTCCCACCTCTGAGCGTCCACTTGCAGTTTGATCAGATGGCCAGACATGCCATCACTGGCGGCAATTTCGGCATCTCCAAAAGTTGATGATTTGCCGCAGGATGACGTGCCAGTAATTTGAATAAGGCCGATAGGACATCTTGGAAACGGCCCCTGACACCCGGAGCCGCCAATTATGCCGTAGGAAAATGAATAGCTAAACCCGTCGCCAGGATAAAATGTCTTGTCTGGATTTACACGTGGGACGCCATTGGCATATGCTGTGTGGATTGTAGTCTGGATCCAAACCTTGCAAGGGGCAACAATGCCTTTTGCAGTGCTTGCCCCTGAGTCTCCGGCAGACACGTATGAGTCAAACAGAACATCCGAGTCTGCACTTGCCCTCTCAAAAGGAATAATCAACGCAAACACAAAAGCCAATACGACAAAAATTTTTGCCATGTCTTGAGAACTCCATTTATTAAAAAGATTAGACTGTGATCTTGAGCATGTTTTTTGTATCTGTAATGATCTGAACCGTTTGCCCGCCTTTTGGAATTTGCAGCACAAGTATCTTGTTTCTGGTTATTTTGTTGTCCTGGTTTGCTCCGCCGGAATCCATGAGGATGTATGATGATCCAGCCCCGTCTACAAGAACTTCTGTAATCACTATGTCTTTTAGCCCATAATTCAACAATTCAACGGTTATTGCGTTTCCGACAGATTTTTTTGAGATTATGCTGATTACTTCTTGGATCTGACTGCTCTTTGACTCCAATGCGTCATGTATGGAATACTGATTCTCAATAATTTTCTTTGATGCGTTGTTTAGGGCTAAAAAAGACGATGCGGCAATAACTGCAATCAAAATTGTTGCCGAAACAACCTCGCCTATCGCACGTCTTTTTGCCATTATCCCCTCGCAGTAATGGTATCGGCCCAGTGATAGTGTGAGCCTGATTTTGTTGTGGCATCTATGTGCAAAACGTATTTTTTGCCAGGCGTGACTGAAACCCCGGTCACAAGATAACTGCCCCACTGCTGTCCGGGATCCAGATTCTTGGTATTTGCCATGCTCTGAGAATTTCCGTTATCGTCAAGAAATCCAATTGATGCAAAGTTCAAGCTGGTAGTGCCTGAGTTTTTTATTGTGGCTGCAAAGTATGACCTGCTTGCCACATTCATGTTGACTAGCGTGGCGTCAATCAGATCTACATTTGTTGAAATGCTTGCAGTTTCATTTTGTTTAAACATTGTAGTGCCAGCCGTGATGGCGCCTGAGATGGCAACCCCAATTAAAATAATGGATGTAATTGCGGGGCTTATTGCACGTCTTAGTCGATGTGTCATTTTTCGTATGGCGGCAATGTGGCGTTGAGTTGATTTTTGACAATTGTGTTTGTGGCGTTGGTTAGTAATTTTATGAATTTGTCAAAGCTAGTGACGACCTTCATGTAGTCGTGACCATAAATTTCTCTGAGGACCTGATCAGTCGTAGAGTTTCTCAGCTTGTCGAGAAAATTAGTTTCATCAAAAGTTTCAACGCCGTCGGTACCATTCCCACTTGAGTCATAAATTTCAAATTCTGATGTCTGGTTGTATTTTGCTTTTGAAGCCTCGCTTTCCGATTTAATGTCCATAGTGTGGTTTGCATCTGTTCTTTGTTGCACGTCTTGGGGCTGGTACGATAGCAAGTTTTGGCATGTGTCAAACGGGGAAAGGTTTGCCTGAGTCACAATTGTGTAGTCATTACAGTTTGAATAATTTAGCAATTCAAATGTAGTCGCTATGGGAGCGTCTCTGAAAACAGAAGTGGGTTTGTAGATTACTGCTTTGATCGGAATTGGGAAGCCATCCATGATTTGCAAAAAGCTGTCACTGGCGAGGTAATATCCAATTCTGTAGGTGGGGATGATTTTCTCTCCTATCTGTACCGAGTCGACCTGCATGACGTCTAACTCTGTCTCTGGAGCAGTATCTGATGCAACCACTCCCCAAGACTTGCCTATCACAAGTGGCTGTGGTCTGTGCGCTGACGCAAAACTCATTATCCATTCCAATGTTCTCTCAAGAGAATTAGCATATGGAATATTGGCGCCGTCAGTTGTGATTCTAAAAGACGAATCGGAAACCAGTAAAACAAAATCTACCGCTCTGGTACGATGATCTACGTGTGCAGATATGACCCAAGTATCTTCCTGTTGGGCAGGTAACAGAGCAACGACTTGGAGAGTTATGATATAGCAATGATCCGGCGATGCTGGAATTATTAAAAGAGAGTCACAAATGCTGTATTCAAAGTAATCTCCGGATTTGAGGCCCTCGCCAAAATACCACGAGGGTTGTTTTTCTTTTCCAGTTTCCATGGAATCCGCATTTGGGATAAAAAATTCTGCGACTAGAATCCCGACAATTATTGCCGCAATGATAAATGATATTGTATTGTTTTTCACAACCTAAAAGAAAACCTGCTTTTTAAGATGGGTTTTCTGTTATGTGCAGTACTGTTTTTTCAAATTATGTTTAAGGGGGTTTTAGGATTGAGTCTGTGCCATGCGACTTTATGATGAATCAAATCAAATCGATTTGCGTTGGAGTGTGATTTTTCCAAAAAGTCATCGAGATGCTGCCGACAACAGCTCACGCTAAACAAATTTCAAAAATGATGAAAATTGAAGATTTATTCTGTGCTAAAAGAGTGACCACACGAGCATGATTTTGTGACGTTTGGATTGTTTATCTTAAATCCAGAACCCATCAGGCTTTCGATATAGTCAATGTTTGCTCCTTGTAGATGCTCTTGACTGTAGCTGTCTACTAGAAGTTTTACTCCAGATTCCTCAATTATAGTGTCGTCCTCTTCTGGCTTGGCTTCAAATCCCATGCCATATGAGAGTCCTGAGCATCCTCCGCCTTGAACGTAAACTCTTAGGAATTGTGGCTTTTCTGCCTCTTCTTTCATAAATTCCAAGATTTTTTCTGCGGCTTTTGGTGTGACGGTTATTAGCTTCTGTGTTTGTTCAGTTGCCATGGTGTAATTGTCGCTCCAAATTATAATAAGCTTTTGACACTAGGCATAGTAGGAATAAAAAGAAATTAGGTGTAGCTTATTTTTTTGACTTGTTTACAAAAGCAGTCATTCGCTCTTGCCTGTCAGGATCCGTAAAGCAGTTTCTCCACGCCAAAAGCTCAACGCCAAGGCCAGTGTCCAAATCCGCGTTTCGCCCCTTGTTGATTGCT
>DATIGB010000014.1:0-4387 GCA_035454985.1 Candidatus Nitrosotenuis sp. | reverse complement strand
CAGGCTCGACAATGCAGACTTTTTAGACGAATATGATCCTCTTTTAGCGATGGCGGCTACAGACGACAGAGAACTAAATAGAAAAATTGTCCAAAAGGCAAAGGAAAAAGGATGTTATGCGTATGCTTCAGATGATCCTGAATTTAGTGATTTTGCGCATCCCTCTGTGATCAATATTGAAGACACAGTTCAGATTGCCATATCAACTGGCGGTCGAAGCCCGGCGATGGCGCGAAAGATAAAGATGAAGGCGGAAAAAATATTCAAGGAAATAATAGATAAAGAAGACATATACCAAATCAGACTGCAAAAGATAGCAAGGGACATGGCAAAGGAAAAGATCCCAACTACTCCTGAACGAAAAAAATTTCTTTATTCCATTTTGAATAACAACAAGATAAAACAGTTAATAAAAGAAGGTAATTTGCAAACTGCACAAAAAGAAATGATCAAAATTCTAGGGGACTGGAAATGAGCAACATAATAAATGCGCGAGTTACGTTTCACAATTCGCCGATCCACATTCTGGAGAGATTCACATTCAAAAACATTGATTCGGCATATGAGTATTTCAAGGAATATTCAGGACTAAAAGAATGTGTCATATTACAAACGTGCAACCGCGTTGAGATTTTTGGTCTGTCAAGTGATCCCAATATTCAAAAAATCAAAAAAACATGGGCGTCTCTTGCAGGGCTAGAAGAAATGGCATTCAAGGAAAATTTTGAAATATCAGAAAACATGGATGTTTATCAGCATTTACTAAAGCTTACATCTGGACTTGACTCTATGGTGGTTGGGGAAGAACAGATTTTAGGCCAGATTAAAGAAGCGATAACAAACGCAAGAGAAATCAAAGCCTCTGGAGAATACCTAAACACGTTATTTGACAAGGCAATCAGGATAGGAACACGAGTAAGAAACTCTACTGGAATAAGCAAGGGAAGCATCTCAGTTGGCTCGATGGCAGTAAAATTGGCAGAAGAGAATATCGATGATCTGAAATCAAAAAGGATTCTACTCATCGGAACTGGGGAAGCGGCCACGATGGTTGCAAAGTCACTAAACAAACGTGGCTATGAGTTTTTTGTGACAAGCAGAACGCTAGACAGATCAAAAGCGTTTGCCGAGACAGTTGGCGGAAATCCAATTGGTTTTGAGGAGGTGTTATCGAGTTTCTCAAAGTATGACGTGTTGTTTGTTGCCACAATTGCCCCGTATTTTTTGGTCACATTTGAGAGAATCAAAATGGCGATAAATGACAAAAAGACAGGAATGATGATCCTTGATTTATCAAATCCCAGAACAGTTGATGAAAAAGTCGCCACGATTAGTGGAATAAAGATGATGAATCTTGATCAAATCGCAGAAATTGTTGATAAAAACATGCGAAATAGGGTAAACGAGAAGACAAATGCAGAAAAAATAATTAGTGAAGAGATCGCAGTATTGGAAGCCCAGATGAAAAGACTAGAAGTAGAGCCAGTGGTCAAGGAGATATTCAAGGACATTGATGTGCGCAGAATAAAGGAATTAGAAAAAGCGCTATCGATGCTTGGCGAAACAGACCAGGGCAAAATCAAGATTATTGAGGATCTGACAAAGGCAGTAGTTGAAGGGATAATTTCTGAGCCAATGAACAACATCAGACGTGCATCTGAGCAATCAGATGGAGAACTGCTCAGAGCAGCTGCAAAGCTTTTTGATTACAAGAAAAAAAATGAATAAACCTTCCAGAACAATACCAGACTAGAATTATATTGCTTTAGGTGGGATTCTGCTCATGATATCTTCTTTTCCCACAAGACGACTTCGAAGATTGCGTAAAAACGAAAAGATGCGCAACCTAGTTCAGGAAATTACGTTTTCTCCAAACGACTTGATTTGCCCAGTGTTTGTGCAAGAAGACCTCAAAACAAGAATGCAGGTTGACTCCATGTCCGAAATCGAACGACTCCCGCTATCGGACATAGTAGGAGAGGTAGATGAGATAAAAAGCCTCAAGATCCCAGCAGTTATGTTATTTGGAGTTCCGGCAAAAAAAGACGACATCGGAACATCAGCATTCGTCAGCGACGGAATAGTCCAAAAAGCTATTTCCGAGATTAGAAAAAACTTTGGTGACAGCATTGTTATCATGGCAGATGTCTGCCTTTGTCAGTACACCACATCAGGCCATTGCGGGCTGCTCAGGGGAACCCACATTGACAACGACTCCAGCAATGAGACACTGGCAAAAATTGCGCTCAGCCAGGCAAGGGCAGGAGTCGATATTGTATCACCATCAGCAATGATGGACGGCCAGGTCAAGGCAATTAGGGAAAGACTTGACCAAGAAGGATTCCATGACGTAGGGATCATGTCACATTCAGCAAAACATCGCTCCTCATTTTATTCTCCGTTTAGAGACATGGCATCGTGTGCCCCGCAGTTTGGGGATAGAAAGTCATACCAAGTTCCATTTACCAACCCGAGGGAGGCAATGCGAGAAGTGGAGTCAGACATCAACGAAGGGGTTGACATCGTAATGATAAAACCGGCATTGGCATATCTTGACTTGATTGCAGAAACAAAACGGAGGTTTAACATTCCAGTATCAGCCTATTCTGTTTCAGGAGAGTATGCACTCGTAAAGGGTGCTGCAAAACAAGGATGGATAAATGAAATCGATGTCATGACAGAGATTTTGTTTTCCATTAAAAGGGCAGGAGCGGACATGATTGTCACATATTTTGCGAAAACGATGGCAAAACAGTTGAATAATTCATGAGAAATGACGAACGTTTTGAGATAGAAAGAGCGTATGATTTGCTACCACATGTTATTGGGGCAAGCTGGGCATGCGTTTGGTTTCGATTAAACCAGATAAAAAAGCCAACAAATGAGGAATTTCGCCAAAAAGTAGTCGAATATTTCGTTACTTTGGAAAAACTGGGAGAAACATATCCTGACGAGGAATCATTTTACAGCATAAACAAGTACATAAAAAATCGGCACAAAGAAGAAATTGAAAAAATTCTCCTTGGGAAAAACCAAGAAATCGAAAAGCGATATATGCGCTATATCGACTACGGCTAGATTTCCTGCCTCAGTTCGTTGAGAAACTCTTGTAGGATTTTGGTCCTGCGTCTGGCCTCCTTTTTTGCGAATTTTGTGTTCATCTTTTTTTCAAGAAGCAGCAGTTTACGATAAAAGTGATCAATTGTCCAACTTTTGTCATCAGGGGTTCTGGCGCGACAAAACGGGTCAAATACGCTGTAAATCGGCCTGTTTTCTGCGCCTCCTACGCTAAAGGTACGCGCAATTCCAATTGCGCCAAGAGCGTCAAGTCGGTCCGCATCCTGAAGAACCTTGCCCTCTATTGTTTTTGGAGTCCTGTTTCTTGAAAAACTGTGATCAGCGATTGCATCAAGGATTATTGTCACTTCATTTTTTGTGTAATTGTATTTTTCCAGAATTCGTTTTGCCCTTTGCGCGCTCTTGAGCGAGGAAGTTTTGGATCTTTTATCGGACTTGGGAAATGAGACTATGTCATGAAGAAGTGCAGATGTCAGAACCAAGCGCAGGTTTACGTCCTCATGTTTTGCAATTTTCCTTACATTTTTGCAGACACGCATTATGTGCTCAAAGTCATGTGCCGGATCGTTTCGGACTTGCTTCTGTACTTCAATTTCAAGTCTTTTTAGATCGTTCATTTTATAACTTCCAAAATTTAGGTTTGACAAAGTGTACTTTTCTTTGCGTTATCAGCATATTCCAGTTTATGCACGCAAAGAAGACAAGCATCACGATGCCCAGTACATCCACAAATACAATCCCCAAGAGGCGGTCCTCAAAGAGTTTTGCAAAGGGAGTCATGATAGCTTTGCTAATTGATATCATAACATAGTAAGAGATAGCACGTCCAAGCCAGAACCCAAGGTAAATTTGTGCACTTTTTGCTTTCATCAGCCCGTAGCTGATAAACAGCATGTTGCTTGGAAGTGGGGTTGCCGCAAACAGAAACGAGGCAGCAAAGTATCCTAATCTTTTTGACTTGAGATAGCTTGCAATTCCGTCAAAGCTTGATTTCCTTTCTTCACTCATGAATTTTCTAAAAAACCTACTAGTACAAAGCAGAACAAACCTTCCAGCTGTTGCGCCAGTTGCTCCAGTCACTGCAAGAAACGCTGGACTCAGTGTTTCATCTAATGCATGGAATGATGCCAAAATAAGCCATGTTGGGGGCATCAAGATTGGCGCAGTATTGACCAAAACTAGGAAAAGAAATATTCCAAAGTATGAAAATTGATTAAAAATCGAAATAACGTCTAGCATGATGTGAGTTTTTGTGAATCATCTAAATTAGTTTGCAGGTTGGAATTATGCGGTAATACACGGACAATTG
>DATIGB010000013.1:0-6005 GCA_035454985.1 Candidatus Nitrosotenuis sp. | reverse complement strand
TGCAGCCGCAAGAACTGGAATATTTATCAAAAAAAATCAAGAGAACGCCGACTGACACAGAGATGAACATAGTTGCGGCGGAATGGTCCGAGCACTGCTCGTACAAGTCTTCAAAAAAACACCTCAAAATACTTCCAATGTCCGGCCCGCGCGTCATCCGTGAAAAGGGATTTGATTCAGGAGTGCTCGATGTAGGCGACGGATATGTCATAACTGTCCACATCGAAAGCCACAACCACCCGTCAGCTGTAGAGCCGTATGGAGGTGCGGCAACCGGGGTGGGAGGCGTAATCCGCGACATTCTCTCGGCAGGCACAAGACCGATTGCTCTTTTTGATGGGCTTCGCTTTGGAAACATAGAGAAAGACCCGCAGGCAAGGTGGCTGTTCAAAAACGCGGTGACTGGAATTGCGGACTATGGGAACTGTCTTGGCATTCCGACTGTCGGCGGCGAGGTGGAGTTTGATGAGTGTTACACAAATTATGCTCTGGTTGATGTGGCGTCAATCGGGTTTGGAAAAAAGGAAAGGCTGATAAAAAATCACGCAGATGCCGGGGACCTGGTGGTGCTGCTTGGGGGCTCAACTGGGCGCGACGGAATCGGCGGCGCGCAGTTTGCATCCGACTCACTTGAAACAGAAGACCGCTCCGCAGTGCAGATCCCGGACCCGTTTATTGAAAAACTGATCATCGAGGCGACACTTGAGGCAAGAAATGAGGGCTGCATCAAGGCGCTAAAGGATTTGGGCGGAGGGGGACTTTCATGCGCAGTCTCTGAAACAGCAGATACACTTGGTGTGGGAATCGAGCTTGACGTGAATCGGGTGCACACAAGGGAGTCCGACATGAACCCAAGGGAAATCATGACATCCGAGTCCCAGGAGCGAATGCTGATAATAACTGACAAGAAAAAACTCGCAAAACTAGAGTCAATCTGCAAAAAGTTCCGAGTGACGTGCTCCGTTATCGGAAAGGTGACGTCAGACAAAATGATGAGGGTCAAAAGCAACAATGTTGTCGTGGCGTCGATTCCAGCCGAAATTGTCGCAAACGCGCCGCTTCTTGACAGGCCGTCAAAGGTGCCAGCATACCTAAAGGAGCTGCAAAAAAGAAGGGAGCCAAAGCCTGCAGCTGACCTTTCCAAAACAATCATGAGGCTGCTGTCAAGTCCTAACATAGCCAGCAAGGCCTGGGTGTACGGCCAGTACGACCACGAGGTCGGAATTCGCACCGTGGTAAAACCCGGAATGGACTCTGCCGTCCTGCGGCTTGACAATGGAAAATATCTGGCTGCAAAAATAGACGGAAACCCAAAGCACTGCTACATTGATCCAAAAAACGGGGCAATTGGGTGCTTTGAGGAGGCCTGCAGAAACGTGGTGTGTACGGGCGCGACTCCGATTGGAATGGTCGATCATCTGCAGTTTGGCAATCCTGAAAACCCTGAAATCTTTTGGACGTTCCTAGAGTCCCTCAAAGGAATATCTGAATTCTCAAAATACTTTGACATTCCATGCGTTGGGGGAAAGGTGAGCCTGTACAATGAGACCCCGCAGGGGCCAATCAAGCCGACGCCTCTGATTGGAGTCATTGGGCTGATTGAGAAAAAACCGCTGCACGCTCAAGCTCTGGAACAGGGAGATATTCTGATAATTGTCGGAACTACAAAAGACGAGCTTGGAGGCTCAGAATACTATGAGTACATTCACGGGTTTGTTGGCGGCAAGTGCCCAGCAGTCGACTTTGGCGAGTCAAAGAAAAACATGAGTGCCGTGTTGCATGTGATTGAAAACGAGTGGGTAAAAAGCGCCCATGATTGCTCAAAGGGAGGGCTCGCAATTGCAGTATCGGAGCTTGCGATGACTAGCGGCATTGGATGCACGGTATCGCTTGACAACGTGCCGTCACAAAAACTCCCAGACGACAAGATTCTGTTTTCTGAGAGCCATTCTAGGTATCTGCTGTCTGTGCCAAAATCCAGCCTTGATGCCGTGCTGGACTATCTGAAAACAAAAAAGGTGAACTTTGGCATAATTGGCAAATTCGAGGGAAAAAACATTGCGTTTTCCAAAAGCAAAAAGGTAATTGCAAAACTAAGCGTTGATAAAGCACATGACAAGTGGTTTAATTCACTAAGGGATCTGGTTTTGCATGGTTAAAGAAAACTGCGGCGTGGTCGGAATTTTCAGCAGGGACGGAACAAACGTAATCCCAATGGTAATTGACGCATTGCGCGCACTGCAACACCGGGGGCAGGAGGCATGGGGAATAGCGATTCCAAACAAGGCGCCAATCAAAAGGCTGGGACTAGTGTCTGGCGCATCAGGGGAGTTTCAAAAAATCACCGAGGAGTACGCGGCGCCCGCAGCAATAGGACACGTGAGGTACTCTACCGTTGGAAGAAGCAACCTGGAAAACGCCCAGCCGCTTAAGGTAAAGGATCTCTGCATTGCGCACAATGGAACAATAGCAAATGTTGCAGAGCTGGCAAACCTTGTCGGAGGATGCACCTTCACACCTCAAAACGCAAGCGACACCTTGGTCGCTGCCCAAAGGCTGGTGTCGCTAATGTCCACAAACGGCAAGCTTGGAAACGCACTGTCAATTCTAAAAAACGAGATGGCCGGCTCGTATTGTTTTACTTTTGTGTCTGACGACAACGCAGTGTATGCGGCGCGCGATCCACGCGGGTTTCGGCCGATGGTCCTTGGATCAAAAGAGGATGGGCAGGTAACCATTGTCGCCTCCGAGTCGTCCGCAATAACTGCAGTCGGCGCAAAACTCGTCCGTGACGTGCTACCTGGGGAGCTGTTGAAGTTTAGCAACGCCGGAATGGAATCCGAAATGTTCTCAGAGGAAAAAAAGCACGCACACTGCTCGTTTGAATTTACATATTTTGCGCACCCGACATCCAAGATGGAGGGAACAAACATCTATGTCGCAAGAAAAAAAATCGGCCAGTTTTTGGCCAAAAAATTCCCAATCAAGGACGCAGACCTGGTAATTCCCGTCCCGGATTCTGCAAGGCCTGCGGCGCTTGGATATGCGCAGGAGCTTGGGGTGCAGTTTGATGAGGGGCTGCTCAAGGACAGATACAGCAAGAAGGGGCCACTGCGAAGCTTCATCGAGCCGCACCAAAGCGACCGCGTCGAAATTAACCGCTGGATAATACCAATCACTGAAATCATTGCCGGAAAACACGTGGTTGTAATTGACGACAGCCTTGTCCGTGGCACCAGCTCAAAGGCAATCATAAAGGCACTGAGACGTGCAGGGGCAAAAAAAATCAGCATGCTGGTGACATACCCGCCAATCAAATATCCCTGCTATGCCGGCATCGACTTTCCGTCCCAGGACGAGCTGGCAACCGGTGTGATTGGCGACGCAACAGATGAGCAAATAATTGACAAGATACGCCGCGACATCGGGGCTGACTTTTTGGGATACAACGACGCGGAAAACCTGGCAAACGCAGTCGGCATACCTCATGACTCGATGTGCTTTACATGTACGAGCGGCGACTACTCAACGCTAGGAATAAAGCCTACGTTTAAGACAAGAGAGGAAATGAAGGGAGAATAAAATGGAAATTGCGTTTGTATTAGTAAAGTGCGAAATGGCTCATGAAATGGAGGTAATGCGCGACATTCTCAAAGTTGATGGAGTCAAAGAGGCGCACGGGACATATGGGATGTATGACATCTTCATCAAGGTCCAGGGGCAAACCCACAAAATAGTGTCTGACATTGTGACAAAGCAAATACGAAAAATACCAAACGTCATATCGACAACTACGCTCTCAACCATTCCAGAACAGGGCGGAAAATAATTCCAAATTATTCTGCTGAATTATTTTTAAATCAGTGTTGCATCTGTCCATTTGTTGGCGTCCCAGTACAAGCTTGTCATAATAATTGGAGTCGCAGCAATACTTGGAATTGGGGTAATCATCTTTCTTTCGTTGTCCAAGGGAATGTTTTCTTCGCAAGACTATGAGGTTGACGTGGACCCCTTTAAGGACCCGCAGAACCTCTTTGTCACTGCACGCGTGATGGTCCAAAACATCGGCGCAAAGCCCCTGACAAACGTGATTGTCAACTATGGCGATGGCGACGTGCTAAACCTTGGAACTCTGACTCCTGGGCAAAAAGTAATCCTGTCGCCGCCGTCTGAAAACTCGCTACAGCAAGTCAAGGTCACTGCCGACAACGGAATCTCGGTAACAAAGCCTTACAGAATTCCGCCAAAAATCCCAGGAATGATGGGCTCCTAGGTCCACGCTTTTTTGTCTTTTTTCCAGACTCTGACATCGTCAACATAGACCTGGTCCTCAAGGTCAAACACGGTGTGCCATTTCTTGTCGTGCGGGAGTAGTCTGTCAAGCTCCTTTACGTTCTGGTTTGTTGGGTACTTGTTGGTAAGGGCGCCCCACCTCATGTTTGAAATCTTGGGCATGATGTCGTTGATGTCCTTCATGTTTTACACGTAGGAAAGCCGAATTGATAAATTTATGTTTGCTCTTAATGGCAAACCAAAATAATACAGTGACTGCCTTCAAACAATCTGAGCCTAATCCTGAATTCTAGAAAAACCCACCTTGTTCTTCTAACAATACTTGCGCTTTCCGCATTTACGCATCTTTGGAATCTGACTGGGTTTCCAGAAATTTTCTATGACGAGGGGATCTATCTGAGGCGCGCAATGCATGTCTTGAGCGGCCTTGGCCCGCAGGAGGCAGTATATTATGATCATCCGTATTTTGGCCAGCTCTTTCTTGCTGGAATTTTCTATGCAACTGGATATCCTGGCTCGCTAAATCCTGCGCCCACTGTATCATCGATTGAGGAGCTGTACCTTGTGCCAAGACTGATCATGGGGCTGCTTGCAGTTTTTGATACGCTGCTTGTCTACAAAATAGCTGAAAAAAAATACGGGACAAAAGTCGCGATTTTTTCATCGGCATTCTTTGCAGTAATGCCAATCTCCTGGGTGATGCGGAGGGTTTTGCTTGACTCAATATTGCTGCCCTTTCTTTTACTTTCAGTATTGTTTGCGCTGCACTCAAAGGAAAAAAGATGGCTGGTTCCAGTCTCCGGAATATGTCTTGGGCTGGCAATCTTTACCAAGGTGCCGGTTTTCACCCTGATTCCGCTTGTCGCATACCTTGTCTACTCTAAGAAAAACAAAAAACTAGTGGCGCTGTGGCTGATTCCAGTACTGCTGATTCCGCTTGCATGGCCTGCCCAGAGCCTGATGACAAATCATCTTGCCACATGGGAAAAGGACGTCTTGTGGCAAAGCCATCGTGTCAACACCGGCCTGACTGGAATAACAAAGGCGTTTCTTGCCATGGATCCTGTCTTGTTCTGCTTTGGCTCTGCCGGCCTGATTTACGGCGTGATTAGAAAAGACCTCCTTGTCGTTTTGTGGATGATCCCCTTTGTGGCGTTTCTTGCCCTCATTGGGTATTCGCAGTACTTTCACTGGATTCCAATTTTACCTGCGTTTTGCATTGCGTCGGGAATAATTGTCTCTGATTTGGGAAAGCGCCTCAAAAAAGAAAAGCTGAGGAAGGGGCTGCCCTACCTGGCATTTTTTGCAATTGCAATTTTCGGGCTCGTCAACTCTACTTTGGTCATAAGCACCGACATGGCAGGCAATCAGTTTGAGGCGCTGTCTTTTGTTGCGAACTATGCAAAAGACAAGGATGCTACTGTGCTTGCAAGTCCAGTGTATTCCTGGGTAATGCTGGATGTCTTTGATCTAAAAAACGTAGAACCCAATTATGACGTTATCCTGTTTGCACCAATTCCCAAAAGGGTGATACTTGTGGCGGATCCGCATTTCTATAATGATCAAAATCGCGGCAAGCAGTTTCAGCAGGTAGACAACTCTACTGTCGAAATTAAAGCATTTGACAGCACAAAAGGGCGCTATGACCTGTATTCTTATCCGTACTCTAGTCTTGGCTATACGCACGACGCAGGAAAAATCAAAATCAAGAC
>DATIGB010000012.1:0-5271 GCA_035454985.1 Candidatus Nitrosotenuis sp. | reverse complement strand
AACTGCAACAACCTGTGACGATGTTTCTCTTGCTATTGATATCAGTGAGAGTGCCTGAATAAAATTGGAGTCGACTGGAGGAGGCGTAGATTGTACTACTATTGTTTTTCCTGTAGGTTTGTCTCCAAGGGTAACCTTGCTTTCGCCATCAGGAAATACTCGTATGTTAGCCTTTATGTAATTGGCATCTAGTTTACTTGCCAAGTTTTTTGCCAAAGTTTGTGATGCTGATCCACCTATTACTGTAAGATTTGCCAATATCATTATGATTCGACAAGATTTGAAAAAGCTCCACGCTTATTTTCAGTGATGATAATCATTAAGTCAGTTAAATTGATTGTATTCCCACACAGATTATGTCGTTTTTTGATTTGATTTCCTCACGACATTCGGTACGTGCGTTCAAGGAGCAAAAGATGCCAAGTGAGACAATTGAGAAAATTCTTGTTGCCGCGACAAGGGCATCTTCTGCAGGAAACTTGCAATCGTATCAGATTTTTGTCGTATCTAAAAATAAGGACAAAAAAAGACTTGCAACCGCTGCGCACGGACAAAATTTTATAGAAAACTCATCAGCAGTTTTTGTCTTTTGTGCCGATCCAGCTACTTCTGCAAGCGAATATGGGAAACGGGGAGAAGATCTTTACTGTATCCAAGATGCCACGATTGCCTGCTCATATGCACAACTTGCTGCACATTCTTTGGGTTTTTCCTCTGTTTGGGTCGGTTCTTTTGTTGAAGATGAAGTCGCCAGCATTCTAGGTCTACCTTCCAGCTTAAAGGCAGTTGCCATGCTAGTTGTCGGCATGCCATCTGAAAAGCCGGAGATCACTACGAGAAGGCCCATGAGCGAGATCGCACACGTTATGACATGATTCGAGGTTTTGATTTTAGAATATGGAAGTTACTAAGATAGGAGATCTTGAATATAGAGTCGAGGTGGATCGTTCTGTTGGAATGATGGTTCCAGTCAGAATATTTGCAAATGAAGAACTGTTTGGAAATATGATGGCGGATAGAACAATTCAGCAAGCAGTCAATGCGACCACATTGCCTGGAGTTCAGAAAAATGTTGTGGTGTTGCCAGACGGTCACCAAGGATACGGCTTTCCAGTTGGTGGAGTAGCGATAATGGATGCTGCAAAAGGCGTGATCAGCCCGGGCAGTGTAGGTTATGATATTAACTGTGGGGTGCGTTTGATTAGAACCAATCTAACTGAAAATGATGTGAGGCCAAAACTACAGGAATTGATAACTGATCTTTTCGAATCAATTCCTGTTGGAATGAGCAAGCGTGAGGGCTGCATACATTTGAGTAGATCGGAACTTGACGAAGTTCTAGTGCACGGAGTGGAATGGTTGATCAACCAAGGCTACGCGACCAAAGAAGATGCCGAAATGTGTGAAGAGGGAGGGTGTATGATTGGTGCAGATCCCAGTAAAGTTTCAGAAGAGGCCCACAGAAGAGGAGCGCCACAGCTTGGAAGTATTGGATCTGGAAATCATTTTCTTGAGGTACAAAAGGTTGACAAGATACTCGATAAAGAAGCTGCCAATACAATGGGAATACTAAATGAAGGAGACGTTACCATTCTAATTCATTGTGGTTCAAGAGGTCTCGGACATCAAATATGTACAGATTACTTGAAGGTGTGCGAACAAAGTTATCAAAAATATGGAATTGAGTTGCCCGACAGGCAGCTCGCTTGCGTTCCCAACGTTTCTGAGGAAGGGGAGGCTTACAGAAAGGCGATGAAATGTGCTTTTAACTACGCGTGGAGCAACAGGCAGACGATCACCCACTGGACAAGAAAGTCATTTGAGCGTATCTTTAACCAATCAGAATCCGATCTTGGCATGAAACTTGTATACGATATTGCCCACAACAGCGCCAAAATAGAGAGACATGTGGTGGATGGAAAAGAAAAATCGGTTGTGGTCCACAGAAAGGGAGCAACGCGGGCATTCCCAGCAGGCAGTACAGAAATTCCCCAAAAATACAGACAAATCGGCCAGCCTACTTTCATCCCAGGCTCGATGGGATCCTCAAGCTGGATACTTGTAGGAAAGCCAAATTCTCTTGAGCTTACCTTTGGTTCAACGGTACATGGCGCAGGACGGCTCATGTCAAGAACTGCTGCGCACAAGAATTACAATTACAAGCAAGTAGTAGAACAACTACAGCAAAAAGGAATTTTCATAAAATCAATGACAAGATACGACGTAGTGGAAGAAGCGCCACAAGTTTACAAAGATGTTGACACGGTTGCAACCATTTCACATGATCTTGGAATTGCAACTAAAGTAGCAAGATTAGTTCCGTTGGGAGTCATAAAAGGATGAATTATGCAATTTCAATTTCTTCTGACAGCAGCTTCTTGCAAAATTCATCCATTTTTTCAAGATTGCAACTGACTAACTCATTTATTTGATTTATCTGCGACTGGCTAACTTCTGAACGATTCTTTGTGATTGGTTGAACAACAACAGCTTTTGGATCGTTTACAGGCATACCAATTATGTTATACATCCAAACAAAGACCTCATCAAATCCTGAAACATTTCTGTATATCTCATCTGCAATTTTAAAGGACATGGCATTGTAGATTTTCCCAATGTGGCTTACGGGGTTTTTTCCGGCAATTGCCTCTGCCCCAGCAGGCCTGCTCGGAGATATAACACGGTTTGCTTTGTTTCCACGTCCAACCTCGCCGGAGTCGGCATTGTCAGCCGACGTCCCAAGTACTGTCAGATACGTTCCATCAATTCCCTTGTTTTCATCATCAAGGCAGTTAATCGCTGCATGGATTTTTAACGTGGTTTTTTCCCTAGCGAATTCGGTTATCGCTTCAAGCATTCGGTGTTTTTTCTTAAAATAATCCTTTTGCGAATCTACAAACGAATCAACAAAGGCAATAGCCACAGTGAGATCAAGCCAATCTCCGTTTCTGAATCCCATCACCTTGACATCTTCGCCAGAGGCAGGGAATTCCGCCTTGAATTTTTTTGAGTTTATGTATTGTTCTATGCCAAGAACTGTCGACTCTGTTTCCGTATAAGGCGCATATCCCACTAGCACTGAGGTATCATTTGCCGCAAACGATTTTGGATTTTTGAAAATCGAACGCAATTCTGCTGAGGATTCGCCGATTTCCAACTGCCATTCGACATGCTTGTCTTTTACATACCTCAGATTTTTCTCAAACCAAGACTTTGCGGTGGCAATTGCAAAATCCCCGATTGGCAATTGATGTCCATTGATGCTAGTTGTTGCCCTATCGCCCATGACTAGCTTCATCGGCTTTAGGACTTTGCCTCCTCCAAACCTGTTTTCAGTTTTGCCTGCAACGAGCAGTGTTTTGTCCATATTGTGGTGTTGAATCATACCGGTTTCTTTTAAATACAATTTTGATAATTCAATTGAAACTTTGTTCATTACCAGATCACAAATTGTGTCCGGATGACCAATTCCCTTTCTTTCTACAAACTCGAACTGTTTTTTAAAAGTTGGAATTGCCTGTGCGGCTTCGACAAAAATTTTACCAGACATTTAAAAAACGAATTATTTTGTCATAAATTAGCTCAAGGCATAATTTCCAAAGTTGATAATTGTTTTCCGAATTAATATCATACAAAAAACGAAACATTCTGATGCAAAAAGAGGCTGTTCTTTATGAAAGGCTCCCAAATCATAAAGTGAGATGTTTGGCATGTGCAAGATACTGCGAAATTGGTGAAGGTCAGATTGGCCTGTGCGGAATTAGAGGCAATAAAGACGGAAAACTTGTTCTGTATGTTCACGGCAAAGTTGCTGCTGCACACATAGATCCAATTGAGAAAAAACCGGTGACTCATTACATGCCTGGAACAAGTGTTTTCTCAATAGGGACGACTGGCTGCAATTGGCTTTGCAAATACTGCATCAATTTTGATCTTAGTCAACGAAGAAAAGTAGAAGGTGTAGATCATACGCCGGAAGAACTTGTCAATATGGCACTGAATTACGGATGCAAGGGAATAGCTTACACCTACAATGAGCCAAGTATTTTCATCGAGTTTGCAAGGGATTGCGGAGTACTGGCAAGGAAGGCGGGGCTTTTCAACATTTTTGTTTCAAATGGATACTCTACGCCTCAAGCGATCGGGATGATGAAGGAGTTTCTTGACTGCATAACAATTGACTTTAAGGGAAATGGTGAGCAAAATTTTGTGAGAAAATACATAGGAATTCCAAATTCACAACCAGTGTTTGATACTGTGATGCAGTTGCAGAGCCAGACCAACATACATGTAGAGATTACCGATTTGGTTGTGCCGGGGGTTGGTGATGATTTAGAACACGCAAAAAAACTTTGCAAGTTCATATACGACACATGTGGACCGGAAATGCCGATTCATTTTTTGCAGTTTCACCCCTCATACAAAATGATGGAGTTTGAGCCAACTCCGATTAAAACTCTTGAAAATCATTACGACGTGGCAAAAAAAGAGGGTTTGAAATACGTATACGTCGGAAATGTTCCTGGCCACAAATACGAACACACCTACTGTTCTGAATGTAACAAGATAGTTGTCAGAAGATATAACTTTGAAATTCTAAAGTGGGATCTAGATGATGACAATAAGTGTAAGTTTTGTGGAAACAAGATTCCCATTGTCGGGAAGCTGGATAGAAACTATAAAGAAAGAAAATTTGAATTTGTTTTATAGAAAACCAGCCACTTTAGAGTCAGGAAAGTTTTGTTCTAGCTTACAGTTACCACGCCTACTCGCCAAGGGTGAATAGTGCAAAAGTAATGGTATACACCTACATCGTTGAATTTATGTGCAAACCTTTCTCCAGTTTTTAATAATCCACTGTTGAATAGAGAAATCAGGTTACCTTTTTCATCTTGGCTTTGTACCGTATGCTCTATGTTGTCGTCATTTATCCAGACAACGGTTGTTCCCTTGTCAATTTCCAAATTTAGCGGAAGGTAGAACCCAACATTGCCCACCTTGGAATTTCCGTTTGGAATTATGATGTTTTCAAATGATGAGCTTGCCTTGCTTTCTGTCTTTTTCTGGCCGGATTCCAGAACTATGATGTTATTGTCAATTAGATATTTTATCGCATTTACAAATTCTGTTTCTGAAATTTTTCCTTCACCGTACCATTTTGCCGTATTCTTGATCCATGCAGGTATGGATTCTGCCATTGCATATTGTAAAGTTGCTCCTAAAAGCGAAAATGCGGCAAATGCCACTACCACGTACAAAACTCCACTATTC
>DATIGB010000011.1:0-5805 GCA_035454985.1 Candidatus Nitrosotenuis sp. | reverse complement strand
CTAGAAAAGATAGCAAGGACTTCGATGCTCACAAAATTAGTTGCAGTCGAAGCAGCTGATCTTGCAAAAATGGTAGTTGAGGGAGTCCTGTCAATAATGGAAAAAAAGGACGAAGGTTTCAAAGTGTCAATAAACAACATTAAGGTTGAAAAAAAGACGGGTGGTTCTATATCGGATAGCCAGATGATTAACGGAATTGTTCTTGATAAGGAGGTTGTAAATAACAACATGCCAAAAAAAATTCACGATGCAAAAATTGCGTTAATTAGCGCACCGCTTGAGATAGAAAAAACAGAGTTTGATGCGAAAATAAACATCTCGGCACCAAATCAGATCAAGTCTTTTATGGATGAAGAAAATCAAATTCTAAAAGAAATGGTTGACAAGATCAAATCAACTGGAGCAAACGTTGTACTGTGTCAGAAGGGAATCGACGACATAGTGCAACATTATCTTGCAAAGGTTGGGATTTTAGCAGTAAGAAGGATCAAGGAAAGTGACATGGACAAGCTTTCAAAAGCCACTGGCGGCAGAGTAGTTGGAAACATAGCTGATCTTACAGAAAAAGATCTAGGCTCATCCCAAAACGTTGAAGAAAAGCAAATTGAGGACGATAACTGGACATATGTAGAAGGATGTAAAAATCCAAAAGCTGTTACTTTCCTTATTCGTGGTGGCTCACAGAGGGTAGTAGACGAGGTAGAAAGGGCAATTCATGACGCAATAATGGTGGTGAAGGACGTAATCGAAAAGCCTTATTTTGTGCCAGGAGGCGGTGCGCCAGAGGAGTACATTGCCACAAAGCTGCGAATTTGGGCACCGACGTTATCAGGAAGAGAACAGTTGGTAGTGGAAAAATTTGCGGAGGCCCTAGAATCAATTCCAATTTGGCTTGCACGTAATGCCGGAATGAATGCAATTGATTCGATTACGCAGCTTAGATCAAAACAAAATTCTGGCTACAAGTATACCGGTGTGGATGTAATAAGTGGCACAATTGGTGACATTGAAAAAATTAATGTTTTGGAGCCAGTAAAAGTGAAAGAACAGATAATAAAATCAGCTACAGAGACTGCAAACATGATACTGCGAATTGACAATGTGGTTGCAGTGTCAAGAACTCCGTCATCGCAACCCAGTCATATGCCAGAGCAGGCTCCTGGAATGTATTAAGATTTTTGAAAAAAATAATCATAATAAAGGCAAGTGGAGAAAAGGCAAGATTCGATATTAAAAAAGTAGAGCAGACATGTATTAGAGCAGGTGCAAGTCCAAGATCAGCTCAAAAGATATCTAGACAAATCTATCATAAGATACACCATGGGATGACTACGAGGCAAATCTACAACATGGTGCTTAGACTCCTTATGCAAACTGAAAGTTCAGCTGTCAAACAGAGATACCGCTTAAAAGAATCAATAATGATGATGGGTCCTGCAGGATTTTCATTTGAAACTTTTGTTGGACAGATTCTTGAGCAATATGGATACAGAGTAAGGTCGATAAATTCAGAGGTTGCTGGAAGATGTGTTGTGCACGAGGTGGACTTGGCAGTAGAATCAGATCAGGACAAAAGAAAATGGCTCGTTGAATGCAAATATCATAACTTGCCTGGAAAATACACCGGCCTCAAAGAATCACTATATACGCATGCGCGATTTTTGGACCTTTCTGACAAATTTGACAATGAAATGCTTGTTTGCAATACCAAGGTATCTTCGGATGTGATAAGATATGCAAATTGCGTTTCCCAAAGAGTATTGTCTTGGAAATATCCTCAGGAGATGGGATTGGAAAGGATGATTGAGGAGAAGAAACTGTATCCAATTACGATATTAAGCCCAACTAGAAAGGAATTAGAGTCATTCTTTCAAAATAAGGTGATGATTGCAAAAGATCTACTGGATATAGATGTTGGGGGATTTGCACAAAAAACAAGAATACCAATTAGAAGGATTTTATCTTTGCAAAAGATGGTAAATCAGATTATCAGCTAGGCTCTCAGAGAGATCAATACTTTTGCAATATTATTTTTTACAGTATGAGCTGACTTGGACAAAGACTCTTGTTCGCTTTGTGTGATTTCGATCTGATTGATTTTGGCTACACCGTTCTTGTTGATTGTGAGCGGAATTCCAACGCAAACATCAGATAGTCCATATTGTCCATCCAATAGAACTGATGCTGGGACGTTTAGTGTTTCGTCTTTCACAATGCTTTTGATTATATCAAATGTGTTCCTTGCAATACCAAAAGCCGAGTGTCCCTTGTAGTCTCGCAAGTATTTCCAATAGTTTCGAACAGCAAGAGTTATTTTTGATATCTGTACATCGCTTAAAAGATCAGTCACGCGCTTTCCGTCGTATTTTGCTTGTGAAAATATCGGAACCATCGTGTCATCATGTTCACCTATTACTACTGCATCCTGAATTTTAGATTGGACCGTCCCAAATTCCTGTGCCAAGAGGTACCTAAACCTGCTAGAGTCAAGACTGGATGCAATACCGATCACGCTTTCAGGTGAAAACGGGGCTTCCTTTTGTATTACATAGGTAAGAACATCAACTGGGTTTGTAATTATTAGAATTTTAGAATACGGCGCGTATTTTGTAATGTTTGAGGCTATTTTTTGAATCATTTTTGCTTGATCGTACATTATTTCGCTTCTACTTTGTAGGTGTATGCCACTACTTGCGGCAATTACAACTACCTTTGAGTCTTTTATTTTGGAATAATCACTTGCCCCAGTAATCGATATCGACGAAGATGCAGGAATTGCATTTGCAATATCTAGTGCTTCACCAATTGCCTTTTTTTCATCCCTGTTTATCATGACAATGTCATCGAGTGAAAAAGATCCGCAGAGAAATCCAATTACAGATCCTACTTTTCCACTACCGATTATTGAGATCATGTATTCTCTTGCATGTGTCAGCTACTTCTTATTTGCTTCTAGCTTGTCAAGGGGGATTACATGAACTACTTGAATCGTCCCAAGCAGATTTGTGCCATTTGCAATATCATAATAGTTGAATTTTGTATCATATTTACTACGTATGATAATTTGATCGTCTTCGTCAGGTTGCAGTAACTTTGTACTTGCATTTACTGTGTCTACATACAGCCGATGCGGAACTGTGTCCTTGTTTACCACGGTGATGATATAGGAATAGCCCCCAGTTCTCATTATTAATGACGGATTTATACCAGCGTTACCAACTGTTCCCACTACAACCGTTTTTCCATCCACATTTTGAAATTCTAGTGTTTGTCTTACCTCCTCTGGCCAAAAGATGTTAAATGCTCTTACATATCCCATGCTGGCATAGCCAAAAATTGCCGCAAGTGCGACAAAACCGCCAACCAGACCAAAAATTAGAAACCTCTTATCACTGTTCACGGACAAGGTTTTGTTTTATTCTATATGTGTAGAGAATACAATTTTCATAATTGAGATCATGCCTTAAAACTGGAAGGGAGTGTCAAATAGTTGGGGGAAACAGAATCAGCCACTCCTTCCAATTTGACATGATTATCACATTCTCTGTATTTAACGAAAATTACGATTATCAGTATTGAAAATTAGATACTAATCCGGTTATCATCCTTGAACACCAATAAAGGGATAAAATAATTATCAAACAGCGCAGGATTATGGCAGTACTTAAGCGGCACCTTGGTCTTTTTCAAACCACAATGTATGGGGTTGGTCTCATACTAGGTGCTGGAATTTACGCACTAATTGGAAATGCGGCGGGAACCGCGGGAAACTCGCTATGGATTTCATTCGTTCTGGCTGCAGTGGCATCAGTGTTTACAGGATTAAGTTATGCGGAGCTTTCCTCAATGTATCCAAAAGCCGCTGCAGAGTATTCTTTTGTCAAAAATGCATTCAAGAATAACTTTGTTGCCTTTATTGTCGGCTGGCTTACATTATCTGTTGCAGTAATTTCTGCATCGACAATTGCATTAGGATTTGGAGGATATTTTTCTAATTTGTTTGGTGTGCCAATTTTTATTGCCGCGATAGCTGTAATTATTGGCTCATCACTTGTCAATTTTTTTGGAATAAAAGAGTCATCTTCAATGAACGTTATTTTTACTGTAATTGAAGCTGCCGGGCTTGCACTTGTAATTTGGATTGGGTTTGCCTTGTTTGGGAATGCATCGGTTAACTATTTTGATGCACCGCACGGTCTAGTAGGAATATTTTCTGCATTTACACTTGTATTTTTTGCCTATATCGGCTTTGGAAACATTGCAAACATCGCAGAAGAGATACACGATCCAAAAAAAATACTTCCAAGAGCAATCATTTTATCAATATCAATTACTGCCATAATCTACATTTTAGTTTCAGTATCTGCAGTTCGTGTCCTTAGCTGGCAAGAACTTGGATCATCGATCGCCCCACTTGCAGATGTTGTGAGAAATGCACTTGGACCACATGCACAAATTGTTCTTTCGTTTATTGCACTTTTTGCAACCACAAACACTGTTCTAATCATGCTAGTATCAGGATCAAGGATTCTCTATGGAATATCAAAAGATAGTGCGCTGCCGGCAATTTTTGGCACAGTCCATCATAAAAGACAGACTCCATGGCTTGCAGTTACTGTAATAGGATTATTATCAATAGTGTTTGTGTTTGCAGGGAACATTTCAACAGTTGCAAACATTTCCGTGTTTACAATAATTATGGTTTTCATCTTGGTGAATTTGTCACTGATTTGGCTACGTTATAAGGAGCCAAATTACGAAAGGCCCTTCAAGTCACCATTAAACATAAAAAAATTCCCAATTCTTGCAGCACTTGGAATCATCACACCAATTTTAGGACTAATCCAGTTAAACCCATATGTCATATCTATGGGAATTGGTGTTGTTGCCTCAGGCGCATTGTTTTATTTTTTGTATAATCGTTTATCAAAAAACCAAAACTTGAAAAACTAACTCAGACTAACTGTTTTGATTATTTTGTGTGCAGTTCTGTCAATATTGACATTTGGTTCTGCTGAAATCAACAGCACAAAGGAGTCAATAGAAAAGCTCATCATCACTGCTTTTTCTCTCCGTGATGCAGAATATCTTACCTGCCCAAGGCGATAATCAAAATCTTTTCTTACTGAAACTTGCATGACAAGCTCCATGTACATTTTTTGTCGTTCTGCCTCATCTTGGAGCGAACCTATACAAGACTTGAAGCCACCTGCAACTAGTATCCCCATAGGATTGATCAGTCCCACAAAGCAAATTTCGTTTTCTTTGAGCAAAGTATCGCATTTTTGCTCAAGTATTGACTGTTCTAGTGCGCATTTTGTTTTCATTGAATCGGTTTTTGTAAATCTGCTAATAAGAGAGGCGTAGCAATTATCAGCGAACAACAAAACATTGCAATTATCTATTTTGCATATTGAAAAACTCGATTTCTAATTGGCTAGATACACATACACATCATGCAGTCAGAATCAAAATTATTTTATGGCATATGATAAAAACCGGAATAAATCTAACCAAGATCCGGAAGAATTATTTAAAAAGAAACAACACGAGCATTACAGCCACTGAGATACCAATCAATGCAAAAGTAAACCACCCCAAAACGTTGGATATCTTTCCATTTGTTTTTTCGTGAAGGATTTTTTTGTTGTTTGCTATTTTCATTATGACAAAAAGCATTGGAACTGCCACAACTCCATTAATCACGGCAGTATAGATTAGTGCAGTGATTGGATTGATATTGCTAAAATTAATCCATAGTCCAATTGCAGTAGAAACTATAATTGTTAAATAGAATGCCTTCGC
>DATIGB010000010.1:0-5394 GCA_035454985.1 Candidatus Nitrosotenuis sp. | reverse complement strand
ATCGATTCCCGAATTTTTGACAGTGATTCGATTTGCCGCGATGTTGCGCTGATAGATCCCTTGTTTATCTTGAACTCAGCGTTGTTTAGTACGTTTGCCATCAGTTGTTCAATTTTTTTTGGATCCTCAGACGGGTTGATCTCGCAGTGCGCCTCTATTTTACAGTCTAAAACCGGGATCAACTTACTTTAACCATTTCTGAATGATAGCATACGCAGTATCAATAAGCTCAGAAACCGTAAGGTTGTTGTTTGATATGGTTTCATCTGCAAGTGCAATTGATGCGCTGATGCCAACTCCGATTTCCCTGTTGTCGCGTTCATTAAACATCATCCTATCATGCGGATCGTCGGATCTGGCCCGAACAGTCAGAAAATTAAAACGAGTATCGGTCGACGCGTGAATTGCCAACAGCTTGACTGTCGCAATTTTTTTTAAGATTTCAATTTCCTCATTGGAGCGGACGCCATCTATTACTACAACGTCAGATTTTGAATTAACGATTTGATCCCTGATTAGCTCTGCTACCGCACCCTGTCCATTTTTTTCCCGCAACTCAAGCATTAGCTTGCCGAGATTCTGGCCCGTCGGTTCAAGATTTCTTCTTTTTGCCTCAGCGCGTACAGCATCTCCCATGTTGATGCTTGTGAATCCTTTTTGCTGCAAGCCAGACGCAATTGTGGATTTTCCAGCTCCTGGCATTCCTGTAAGACATACGATTAGTTTTGGCAATTACGCTGGTTTTTTGTGCCTAGCGTATGAAGCTACCGGAAGCCATTAAAAAGCCAAAAACAAAAATCCGTAATGCGTACATTTGTTGCAGTGGAGATAACGGACCAAGGCATTCTAAGCGCGATAAAAGATCTGCAAACCAATCTTAGAATTGCGGCAAGGCCTGTTGAACTGCAAAACATGCACTTTACATTATTGTTTCTTGGTGAGATAGCAGAGGACATGGCGCAAAGAGTACAAGGCGAGCTAAAAACCATCAAGTTTGATTCATTTGATGTAAGCTTCGAAGGAGTCGGTGCGTTCCCAAAGCCAAAATTTCCAAGGGTGGTGTGGATCGGAGTGAAAAACGGAGCGAATCAGCTTGTGGAGCTTGCAAAAATCGTGGAGGAAAAGCTGTCTCCCCTTGGGTTTAGGAGCGACAAGGAGTTCAAACCACACATTACAGCATTTAGAATTAAAAATAGAATTGGTGACATTACAGAGGAGTTGTCAAGATTTTCCAATGAAAAATTTGGCTCACAGAAAATTTCGGAAATCAAATTTAAAAAAAGTGTTCTTACGCCAAGCGGTCCAGTCTATTCTGACTTGCAGGTGGTAAAGGCGGCAAAATGAACGTTCTAAAACAGGTGGAAAAAATTGTCATTCCCGACACGAGGCTGCAGCAGCGCAAAAAATCCATTGTGGATAGCGTCTTAGATCTTGTGCAAAAGGAAATTGCAAAATATCCCCAAGTGGTAGGAATCGAGGTTGGGGGATCTTATGCAAAAGGAACCTGGCTGCCCGAAAAGGCAGACATTGATATTTTCATCAAATTCCAGACCAGTGTTTCTGAGAAGGATTTTGCAAATCTTGGAAGAAAGATTGGGTTTGACGCACTAAAGGGCTTCAAGCCGTACGTCAGATATGCGGAGCATCCGTTTGTTGAGGCAAAAATTAAGGACACCAAGGTGAATCTGGTCCCATGCTATGACGTCGAGGAAGGAAGGTGGAAGAGTTCTGCCGACAGGTCTACCTTCCACACAAAATTCATGAGAAAATCGCTCTCAGAATCAATGAAAAACGAAGTCAGAGTGCTCAAAAGATTTCTTGTAAATAACGACATTTATGGTGCCGAGATTGCAAAGCAGGGTTTTAGCGGATATGTAGCGGAGGTGTTGGTGCTGAACTTTGGGAGTTTCCTTGGAGTGCTCAAAGCAGTATCAGACATAAAGCAGGGCCAGATCATTGGAAATGCCGCAAAAGAGTTTGACACTCCAATAGTAATCATGGATCCAATAGACAGCAAACGGAATTTGGCGGCAGCAATTTCAACTGATAACATCGGGAAGTTTGTTTTTGCATCAAGGGCATTCTTGAAAAGCCCCTCAGTTAGATTCTTCATGCCGAAAAAAATTCAAAAGGCGCCAAGAAATGTGACTGAAAATACGCTTGTTTTGACATTTCAGTACAGGCCGCGAAGCCCAGACATAATTTGGGGCCAGGTAAAGCGGGCGACAAACTCAATTGCGACGCAGATAGGACAAGCAGGGTTTGTGGTATTGAAAAAATCAGCTCTAGTTGAGGAAAACGCATCAAGTGCCGCATTGCTGTTCTTGTTGCAATCAACCAAACTGGATGAGAACCACCTAAGAATCGGGCCGGATTTTTTTAGCGCAAGTTTTTCTGAAAAATTCATCCTGGCTAACAAGAAGAAGAGCATAATGATGTGGGTAAATGATGACGGCAAGATCTGTTCTCTTCAAAAAAGGCCTCAACCAGATGCGTTGTTGTTTGTAAGGGATCTGCTGAAAAAAAATATTGAAAAGTCTGGGATATCAGCAGGGCTAAAAGATGATTTAAAACGATTCAAACTGGTGTCGGGCAATAAAATAACAAGCAAATCCATTAAAGAGGCAATAGCAAAACTTGTCTCAACTGATGAAACAGTCTTTTGTTCCAGTCGATAAGCTAGTCCAAGAACCATATTCGGGAATACTTGGATATCCAAGGGCTACCAAGAAGCAGCTTGCCTTGAGAGTTGCAGAACTGCAAAAACTTGGAGTGAGTGGAGTGTCATTTGACGGATCAATGGCAATAGGCACCGTAAACGTGCTCGGAAAGGGATATGCAGGCATTGTTGTTTTGGCAAAAAAAGGAACAAGGCTGGTCGCACTAAAAATTAGAAGGACTGATTCTCCTAGGAAAACCATGGAGCAGGAAACCACACTGCTCCAAGCAGCAAACAGGGTTGGAGTCGGGCCTATTCTGCTTCACAGCAGCAAGAACTTTATCGTAATGGAGTACCTTGACGGCAAGAAAATTTTTGACTGGACAGCCGGCCTAAAGGGAAAAGGAAGCGCATCCGAACTGAAATCAGTGATAAAAAAAGTACTTTCCGACTGTTACAAATTGGATGCGGCTGGGCTAGATCACGGCGAACTGAGCAACATCACAAAGCATGTCATTGTCGGAAAATCCATCAAAATGATTGACTTTGAGAGCTCAAGCCTTGATCGAAGAGTGTCAAACGTTACATCCGCTACGCAGGCGATTTTCATTGGATCGGGCCTCGCAAAAATAGTACAAAAAATTTACAGTGTGCCGCCAAGGCCAAAAATCATTACCGCACTGCGGGAATACAAGAAACATCGAACACAGGAAAGTTTTGATAACGTACTAAAGACACTGAGGCTCTGAGTTGTCGGAAAAAGCAATAGAATTCTTAAAAAAAGATCCAAAAATCTCAAACATAATTCGCAGGGTTGGAGAATACAAGATCAGTCTTGTGAAAAACCCGTACAGATCTCTTATCGACGCAATCATAACGCAGCAACTTTCTGGTGCGGCTGCAGACTCGATTTCAAAAAAATTCCAAGAACTATACCAAAGGTATCCAAGACCCACAGACGTGCTAAGCACTCCCGACTCCAAACTTCGCTCAGCCGGCCTTTCCAAAATGAAGGTAACTTACATCAAGGATTTGTCGGAGAAAATACAATCAAAAGAACTCAGGATCAGTTACCTAAAGGACAAGTCAGATGAGGAGGTAATAGCACACCTGACACAAGTCAAAGGAATCGGCAGATGGACTGCAGAAATGTTTCTAATATTTTCACTTGGCAGACTTGATGTTCTGCCGGTAGGGGATCTAGGCCTCAAAAAGGGCATACAGCGCCTTTATTCCATGCCCGAGCTTCCCGAAAAGGACGAAATTGAGAAAATTGCCGAGAAATGGCGGCCGTACAGAACGGTTGCAACATGGTATATTTGGAAAAGCCTAAACCAGTTTGAAAAAATTTGAAAATGATTTTGTTAGAATTGCAGATAGCCAAAAATAATACAAACGCCATATTACACTAGAATGAGTCTCGGATTTGTGCCATCGAGCATATTCGTTATTCTGTTGTTGGTATCGCTATTTTCATTTGTGCATGCGGAAACTGTCCATTATCCGTACGAGGGACTCTGTGCACCGGGCTTTGTTGCGCTTGGCAAAATTTGTGTGTTAGATGACAGATGTGGCCCAGGCACATATGCCGGAAAGATTTGCACGATTGACGGCAAAGAACAACCGTATCTAAAGCCACTAAAACAAGGCTATGCAGGAATATCTGCAAGTAATGTTATCTGTGAAGAAGGACTGAATCTGATTTTCAAATCTCATGATGGCTCTCCTGCATGTGTTAATCCAAATTCTATTGCAAAACTCAAAGAAAGGGGATGGCAGGCAGACAAACCAACACTTGCATGTACTTTAGAATACAGCCCTGTCTGCGGCACTGACAACAAAACTTATGGAAACAAATGCTCACTAAACTCCGAACATGTAGCAATGAAACACGTTGGTGAATGCTCAAGTGTCCCAGAGCCAACTAGCGGAGTCTTCAAAGATGCAATTGAGTATGCCCATACCCCTCCACAGATAGACCCGCAAAAAGGATATTTTGTAGCCGAGATTGCAGATGGAATTTACTGGCTTGTTGGGAGTGGCTATCAGACAATGTTTGTCACAACTGGCCAAGGCGTAATCGCAGTTGATGCTCCCCAGCCAATCGGAGAAAAATACATCCAGGCGATCAAGGAAACGACAAACGAGCCAATAACGCACATGATCTATTCTCACAGTCACCAGGATCATACAGGTGCTGCAGGCAAGATATTTCCGCCAAACATAACATATATCGCACAAAAAGAAACTGCAGATATTCTCAGGCAGGAAAACGATTCAAACAGACCAATTCCAAATGTTACATTTGATGATAACTATACGCTTACTGTAGGCAGGCAAACACTAGAGCTGTACCATATTGGAGACTTTCATTCAAAAGGAGATATTTTGATTTTGGCGCCAAAGCAAAAAGTTGCAATGGCTGTAGATTTGTTTCGCCCAGGAATGGCACCGTACAGGGCGTTTGGTGTGACGCCAGACATTGATCTTTACTTAAAGACGCATGACATCTTGATAGAGAATTTCGATTTTGATGTAATAATATCCGGACATTCTAACCGACTTGGAACAAAAGACGATATTAAGATCAACAAGCAGTTTACACTTGATGTCATGGAAAATGCCAGACAGGCATTAAAAATGACAGGAACTAATTCCACTGAAACATGCTCCAAAATAACAAAACAACAGTGGGAAGGAAAACTTGCGGATTTGGATATATTTATGGCCTATCA
>DATIGB010000009.1:0-2364 GCA_035454985.1 Candidatus Nitrosotenuis sp. | reverse complement strand
GAATGTTTTTTCCTTTTTTGTTTTTGTCTCTGTATATTTTGAATCCTTTTTCTTTGCGTTTGTGATCCTTTTTTCTTTTTTTAGCATGTGGTATGCTTCGGTTGCCATCTTGAATTTTGCGCCGTCTTTTTCATCAGTGTTTTTGTCTGGGTGGGACTCTAGTGCAAGTTTTCTGTAAGCATATTTTATCTCGTCAAATGACGATTCTGAATTTATCTTTAGAATCTGATACGCATCAGACGTGTTCAACACTAGACTAACGCCTAACTGTTTTAAAAATATGTTAGTTTGCCGCTGTTTTTGCTTTTCTCTGATTGATCTCAGCGATGGCTCGTATTATTTCGCTAGAGTCTCGCGTTTTCTGATCCACTAGTATTTTGACAGTTATCTTGTTTCCGTTGATGAGTATCTGCAGTTTTTGAATTACTGCCCTGTAAAGAATTGCCCGCTTTCCTTCAAAAGATTCTGCCATGCCTGCGGATACCACGATTTTTTCATCAATGAGCTGATTCATCTTTCTATATCCTGACGTGTTTGGTATGCCGCATCGCTCCAAAATCCTTGGAATTGTCTCAGGCGTGTCTCTGATTAGATCAATGATCGCCTTTTTCTCCTCATCTGCAAAGCTTTTTAGAATTAGTTCGGCCATGAACTGATTCTTTATTGCCAGCCAAATTTCCAACGTCGGGCCCTGCTCTACTGTCAAAAAGTTTCTGAGTATCTTGTCCTCGATTGTTTTTAGTTCGTCTGTAAATTGGAGTAATGACTCTTTTATCTCTGAAAACCTGTAAAACATATCTGTCACCTGCATTCCGTGATCTTGCAATTGGTGCTCAATTCCTTCAAAGTCCTTGGCCCTGATCTCTTTTTTCACAGTCTGCATGATTGCGTGCACCAGCATTCCGTCTAGACCAAGCATGAACGTTGGACGTGTTTTTCGTATTTGAGTTTTCTTGAGACTATTGCACTTGTGGGGTCTGTTCTATTGTCTCGTCTTCTTGCTTCCATGCCGGTTCTACTATGCACAGAAACTCCAGATCGGTTTTTCCAGTGTTTCTGACAAACTGCCTTGAAAGCGGGGGGATGTATACTGCCTGGTTCTCCGCAATGTCTGATGACTCGTCGTCTACGTGCAAGACACCGTGCCCTTTTGTGACAAAATAAATCTCAGATGATTTAAGCTTGTGCGGTTTTGAGCTCTTGCCTGGGCCTATGACACACTGCGATATGCTGTATCCTATGCCGAGCATTGTGTTGTGCGGATGAAAGATCTGCTTAATTAATGTCCCCTCGGCCCCGGGTATGGGGGTGCACTTGGCAAGATCAGAAACTATCATGCCGTTTTGTACGTTCGTGTTTTATTTTTCTCTATCTGTGGGTCATCGGATGACTTTGTGAATCCGCTCGTCGTTTATTTCCTGAAAAATCTTTTCTGCCTTTGCCCAGTTTCTTACCGTTTTGGAATCCTTTTTCATTGCCTTTTTTAACAGAACGACTGCTTCCTCGATCTGCCCAATCGCTGCCTTGCTTCTGGCATTTGCATATGTGACGTTCATGTTGTCACTTGAGGAAAGGATTTTCTCAAAAATATCTACTGCCTCTGCATGTCTTCCAGTCTCTGCAAGTTCTATTCCCTTGTGGAAATATGCCTCCATGTGATCTGGGTGGTTCTGGTGAACTCTGGAAAAATAATTTAGCGCCTCATCGTGCCGTTTGAGCTTTGCAAGGATTATCCCCTTGTAGAACAATGCGTTTGGCTTTGTAGCGTCTTTTTTTATCGCGTTCTCAAGTGATTCTAGTGCCTCCTCGTGACGGAACAGTCTGTCAAGCAGCACGCCCTTGTTGTAGTGGCTTGGCGCATAGTTTGGGCTGCACTTGATGGCCTTGTCATAGTTTGCCATGGCGCCGTCAACGTCTCCAAGCTCCGCAAGCGATATTGCCATGTTGTTTAGCACTATCTCGTCGTTTGGCCTTTTTTCCAGTATTTTTTCAAAGCAAGTTATGGCGTCATGATACTTTCGAATCTGGTTTAGTGCGGTGCCTTTGTTGAATAACGCGTCTCTGTGCGCGGGATCTGCCTTTAGTATTTGGTTGAAAACATCAATTGCCTTTTTTGGCTGGTCTTTTTGCAGAAATGACACTGCCTGTCGCATCAGCTCGTTTGGGTTTTCGCCGTCGTGAAAAATCATTGTCTGCTTTTGTGCACGTGCCAATTTAATGATTTAAAATAATGTATTTTATGAGACCGACAAGTTCTACAGTTCGTGCGAGAACCTTGGGCCCGTTTTAACTGTCAGTCCGAGTCCCGCCGTTTTTGATGACAATTTTGCCGTTTGGCAATGTCCCGAGGTACTGCCCGCCTTC
>DATIGB010000008.1:0-6805 GCA_035454985.1 Candidatus Nitrosotenuis sp. | reverse complement strand
GTCATCCATGGGTGCACTATGCACATGTAGTCGTACTTGCCTGCCTTGAGCTTTGTAGTATCTAACTTGAACGTCTCACCTGGACTGATAAGACTGGAGTCAAACGTTGCTCCGGAATCGGCAGCGCTTGTTACGGTGTGTGCGGCTGCATCATTGTTTGTCCAAACTATGGTGTTGCCGGTTGGCACCTGCGCCATGTCAGGATCAAAGTCTGGATTTCCCTGTACTGATGAGTCCTTGAGAATTGAAATTGCAAATGTCGGCGCACTGGGTGCTGCTGCGGGGACTCCTTGGACTATTTCAAACGACGCTGTCATCCATGGGTGCACTATGCACATGTAGTCGTACTTGCCCGCCTTGAGCTTTGTAGTGTCGACTTTGAATGTGGCACCTGCATTGATAAGACTGGAGTCAAAAGTTGCTCCTGCATCGGCAGCACTTGTCACTGTGTGACTTACACTGTCATCGTTTGTCCATTCAATGACGTCGCCCATCGGCACCTGCGCCATGTCAGGATCAAAGTCCGGATTTCCCTGAGTTGACGAGTCCTTGAGAATTGAAATCTTGAACACTGGTGCAGTCGATACTGGGGCTTCGGGCTTCTTTTCTTCCTCCACTGGCGGCGGGACCAAATACTGGGATGGCCCAAACAGCCCAAATCCTACATAAGCTGCAATCGCTGCGCCTACTGCTAGTATGAAAATTATTGATACGGCCTTTGCATACTGTGGCATCTTCATGGTCACATATGCTATGACAATCGATGGTACTGCTATTATCAGCAATACTCCTGCAAATGTTGGTATTGTCGTTACCGTGTTAAAGTTAAGTGCCGCAAGTCCAAACGAAAACGCAATTCCTAAAATTACCAAAGTCGTGGCCTTGGCTCTGTTGCTTGTTGATACTCCGCCCTCCAAAATTCCGGCAGATAAAAAGATGAGGCCCAAGAAAAGCGTAAGTCCTGTCAGCGCGTGCATTCCGTCAATAAACGTGTGAGCTATTCCTGCATACGCGATAGTAACACCTGTTATGCCTATGGCAGTAAGACCCATACCTGGCATCATGAGGTCCCAATTACTCATTTGTGCTTGATGCCTAATGTGAGGTACTTATTCCTTTTGCACCCCTGATCGGGTCTTGGAAATTAAACGCCTCCTTTTGGCTGTCTGCCTCAAGATGCGCTTGCATACTCAGCTGTTTGGATCTGTGTTTGGTCTGATTTTTTTCCGACTCGGGGCTCGTTGGGCGTTGGCGCTGCATCATGCTTGAGCTCTATACAAAACGTTTGTAATAAATGCCAAAATGGGACCTACCGATGGGCAAAATGCCGCGGCACTGGAAAGTGTGCAAGGACCAGTTGGCATTTAGTTGCCCGTGTACGCCAAACTGTTTGCCTTTTCAATGAACTCTGCTATCTGTGTCAGTTTCTGCTCTGTCTTTTTGGCATACTCGTATGATGACTTGAACTTGATGTATGCTGTATGGTAGTCTGACTGCAAAACAAATGATCCGCCGTCAGCCTGCAGCCTTTCTGAACTGTCGAGATATTTCTTTGCCCACCAAAACGCAGTCTTGGCACTGTTCAGTGCGTCTTTTGCCGCCATGCCCTCATAAGACGCAGAGTCTAACAACGACTGCGATTCGCCTATTTTTGCCGCAAGGGGGAGAACCTTTTCGGCTGCAAGGGACTGGTATTTTTCCGAACTGCCCTGCCAGTCTGCGGTGCTGCCTGTGGTCTGTGCATATTCTGGGTCCTGCTGCCACGACTCTATGTCTTCAACTGTCGGGTACATTATGTCGTTGGGGTCCGTGCTGTATGGCAGGCCTATTGCATGCCCAAGCTCGTGCTTTGCTATTTCTGTTATCTGATCCGCGGAGGCAAGGCGCCATTCTTTGCCCTTGAAGAATCCAAGTGTGACTGCAACCGTTGGCTTGCCATATGCATTGTCTGTGCTGGCAGAATAGTATCCGAGCTTTCCGTCCTCATACTGACTTGCCCACTCTACTACAAAGTCCGCCTTGTCAACATGATCTACTGTGTCAAACTTGAGGTTGGGACGCTTGCCTTCCCAGTATTTGGTCGCATTTGAGAGGACGTCCCCGAACTGGCCCTGCCAGTGCTGCGGCATTTTTTCCACGTATATGGTGACTGTCTCTGCCTTGGCGTGTGGCGCTGAACTAATTCCAAGCAGAATCAGGGCCGACACGACAATTGCAAGGTTTTCTGGCCTGGTGCCAAAATTGACCAGTCCAGCTCTTAGGCGACTCATTTTGACAAACTAATGCAAAATGGCATATAGGATCGATGGAATTTTTGATGTCATTTTGATTCCAAAACGGAATTCCGCCAGATCTGTTTTTTCACTGAAGCCCTGCGCCTGACTCTGGCAATGGGGTGCCCGCCGTTGGCGCAAGTCTTTGGGCATGCACAGTCATTCCATGAGGGACTGTGGGTCAAAAGTCGAATTTCTCCTTGGAATTTTAAACTAGAAATATATGCCAAGGAGGCAACTTTCAAAGAGTTTGGGATTAAAAGAAATATTAGAAATATCAAAACCTAGGATTGTAGTCCTGCTTGTCATCACTGCAATCACATCGATGTATGCTGCTAGCAAGCTGGTAGGACCTGAGCTTGAACCTCTTGGTCTTTTGCATATCATAATTGCGGGGGCGCTTGCATCTGCGGGATCAAGTGCGCTAAATCATTACTATGACCGGGACATCGACCCGCTCATGAAAAGAACAAGCACAAGGCCGATTCCGTCGGGAAGAATCAAGGCAAGACATGTTCTGATTTATGGAATGGCAGTAAGCGTTGCGTCAGTGGTGTATGCCGCACTCACGCTGAACTGGATCTCTACTTTCTTTATAGGACTTGGAATATTCTTTTATGTAATAATTTACACCGTGTGGCTCAAGCGAAACAACTCGTCAAATATCGTCATTGGGGGATTTGCCGGAAGCGCGGCATCTATGGCGGGGTGGACGGCTGCAACCGGCTTTGTGCCGCCGTACGGAATCGACCTGCTCGGTTTTCTTGTGGGGTTGCTGGTGTTTGTCTGGACGCCGTCGCACTTTTGGTGTCTTGCAATGAAGATACGGGACGACTATGCGGAGGCAAAGGTGCCGATGCTGCCTGTGCTCATAGGAATGCACAAGACATCAAAATACATCTTGGCAAACACTGCCATTTTGCTTCCGTATTCACTGGCGCTGTCGTTCATACCAAACGGACTTGGAATTGTGTACTTTGTAATTGCAGCTGCAAGCGGGGGCCTGATGCTGGCGTACCATTACAAGCTTACAAAGAACCCTACTTCGGACTTTGCGTGGAAGGCATACAAGGTTACTGCGCCATACCTGACAATAATTTTCGTGGCAGTTGCGCTGGACGCCGCATTTCACTTTAGGTTCTAGCTTTCTTCTTCAACGCCGGGAAACGAGGCCTCGTAGTCCTTTTCCATGGTTTCCCTGTTTTGTTTTTCGTATTCGTCTTCCTCGGCCTCTGGGACTATTGCCTCAACTCTTCGCGTGTCCTTTGTGAGCCATGACACCCTGACTAGTCCTAGTATCTCCAAGTCGAGCAGAATTTTGTTGAATCTGTCGTCTGGCAGAGTGATTCCTGACTTTGCCAGGCTCTTGGCAAGAGCCTCGTCTGTCAATGAGGTGGCACTCTTGATTTTCTCGTACACTACATTTCTTAATGGAAGTTCTGTCATGTCTGTTAACCGTAAAAGGTCTTGTCTATTGGTTTGGGGACGACATTAGAAATAGTTTCCCTTATCGCAGTGTACCACTGGTCCACCTCCCTTGTAATCGAGGGCTTGATCTTCTTTAGCGCTGCCGCAAAATCCGAGCTTCCGATATTTGGAGAGTTGTTCTGCATTGCATGCACGCCTGCTTCTCTGCAGAGTGCTACCAAGTCGGCACCGGTATAATTTTGCGTTGAGACTGAGATTTCCTCCAAGTTGACATCGTTTGAGAGCGGCATTTTCTCTGTTAGTACCTTGATTATCTCAAGCCTTCCCTTCTCGTCTGGCTGCGGCACAAAGAGCACGGGCTCAAGCCTTCCCGGCCTCAGCAAGGAGTGATCAAGCAGGTCCGGCCTGTTTGTTATTCCGATAACCACGACTCTTGCAGATCCGCTTTCCTCCATCTCTGTTAGGAGCTGGCTTAGAATGGTCTGCCCTATGCCTGCCTCCTCGCCGGACTTCATTCTTGCCAGTGAGTCCATCTCGTCGAAAATTATTACACAGGGGGCGGACGTCTTTGCCTTTCTGAAAATTTCCCTGATTGCCTTTTCTGACTCACCTATCCACTTTGAGAGGATCTCTGGCCCCCTGACAAGTATCATGTTGCTTCCACTCTCTGTGGCAACTGCTCTTGCAAGGAGTGTTTTTCCGCATCCCGGCGGGCCGTAAAGCAAAACCCCCTTTGGGGGCTTTATCCCCATGTTGTAGAATTTCTGCGGCTCTTTTAGCGCGATAATCAAATTGTCCTGCAGCGTTATCTTTACGTCCTCAAGGCCTCCCACCTCGTTCCAGAACACCTTTGGTCGCTCAACATAGAACTCCCTCATCGCGGTTGGGACGACCTCGTGCATCGCATCGTAAAAGTCCTGGAGGTTTATGTCCAGTTTTTGCAAAATTTCAGCTGAAACCTTTTCCGTCTCAAGATCAATGTCTGGGAGATATCTTCTGATTGCCTTTAGCGCCGCCTCTCTGCACAAGGACTTGATGTCAGCACCCGTGTATCCGTGCAGCTCTGAGGCCAGCCGTCTTGACTCTACGTCTTCGGCAATCGGCATTCCGCGCGTGTGAATCTGCAGTATCTCGTACCTTCCGTCTGCGTTTGGAACCGACACCTCGATTTCCCGATCAAACCTGCCAGGCCTTCTGAGAGCTGGGTCGACGCTGTCCGGCCTGTTTGTTGCTCCAAGCACTATGACGTTTCCCCTGTCTGTGAGCCCGTCCATTAGGGCAAGCAGCTGTGCCACCACTCTTTTTTCGACATCACCATACGCCTCTTCGCGTTTTGGTGCAATGGCGTCGATTTCATCTATGAATATTATGCTTGGAGAGTTGTCCTTTGCCTCCTTGAATATGTCTCGGAGCTTTGCCTCTGTCTCTCCGTAATACTTGTTCATTATCTCCGGGCCGTTGATGGAATACATGTTTGCCTCCGACTCGCTTGCCAGCACCTTTGCAATCAGGGTTTTTCCGCATCCCGGCGGGCCGTACAGGAGAATTCCGCTGTGCGGCTCTATTCCAAGCCTGTCAAAAATTTCGGGATGCCTTAGCGGCAGCTCGACTATTTCGCGCATCACCTTGATCTCGTTTCTGAGCCCTCCGACCTCGTCGTATGTTACGCGAATTTTTTTGTCAGTAACCTTGTCTGCAGATATTGAAAACTCTGTGGCTCTGTCTATTGTGACGATTCCCTTTGGTGCAGTCTTGCTAATCTTAAAGTCCATGGAATTGCCAAGTATCATGACTGAGATCTCGTCTCCCTGGCAGAAGGGCAGACCCTTTAGCCTGTTCTTTACAAAATCCGTAAATTCCTTGTCAACTGTTACCACGTCGCTTACTGGGAGCAGAACAATTGTCTTTGCGACCTTGGTTACAGCCTTTTTAATTTTAACAATGTCGTTTAATGCACTTGCAATGTTTTTTCTTGTCTGGCCGTCTATCCTCACCACGTCTGGAAACTTGTCATCCTCGTCTGTCGGCCATGCAACTGCGCAGCTTGTGCGCTTGCCTGTGATTTCAATAATGTCGCCGGGGTTTACTTTGAGAAAATCCATCGCGTCGGGGCCAATCCTTGCGCGTTTTTTTCCGACATCCCTTTGCTTTGCCTCGCCTACGTGCATTTGCAAAGGTTCGTCCTTGCGTGCCAATTAGATCACTTCACATCTACTGATCTTCTGCTCATGTTGAGCACTTCGAACTCGCTTACGCCCTGGACTGCCCTCACTGTGTCTTCCAAAAGATCCATCTGTCCCTCCTTGTCGTCCAAGCTGAACTCTGCTTTGATGTAGAACAAACCAAAAGCAAGCGGCTCTTTTGTGTATTTTTCCAGAACTATTCCGCCCTGCAGTTTTGACTGGACTTCCTTTGCCAGGCCGTCGAGGTCTATCTCCGTTCCCGTTGGGAGAATTTTTGTTATCAATAGTAAGCGCGCCATTTTTCTATGGTCCTTGAAAACCACATGATCCGCAGGTGTATGATCTTGCGGCCTCGCGGCAGCTCTCGCATCTCCAAATCAGAACCGCGCCACACTCTGGGCAGTTAAACTTGACACACTTGTCGTTTGGCATAATGTGTCTGTGACAGCAACTACATACCGGAAGTGCCAATGTTGACATGTAGCTGTCTTTTTTTTGCGACGGCATTTATAGCTTGCTCGACTTTTTGGCGCTAGCCAAGAAGCTTTCTGATTTCGGAGCCGAAAATTGTTTGTGCGACTTTGAGCGAGCCTTTGAGTCCGAGCATCTTTATGATTGCAGATGTGTGAAAATCAAAGTCGTCATTATTTGACATGTCGGAGACGATCTCAGGGGTGATGGAGTCAAACAGCTTGTCTATTGACTTGTTGTCAAGTCGCTCCAGCATTTTTCTTGCAAAGAGCTGCCTTTCAAACTCGCCTCCAAATTTTTCAGCCCATGACTTTTGGTATGATTTCATCTCGTCGTGCTTTTGTGTCTCCAAAAATTTTGATATTGCCTTTCCTGCATAAATCCCTCCCAATCCGCAGGAGTAGATTCCGCCCGCAGTCGTGGGCTTTGACTGCCCTGCCGCATCGCCTA
>DATIGB010000007.1:0-2007 GCA_035454985.1 Candidatus Nitrosotenuis sp. | reverse complement strand
CTTTGAAATGTTGCGTACTTGTTTTGTTCCCTTCCAGTATTTTGGCTCACTGTCTATGTCTGAGACAAAATCCCATACCTTGTCGACTGGGGCGTTTATCGTAGTTGACGCCTCGATTGTTGCCATGCTGTTGATTCGTTTGAGCTAAAATATTAGTCTTGATCCTTACTGCGATTGGCTTGGATCAAAGTCAAAAACAGTCTTCTCGGTTTTCCCGTCAGCAGACGATGTCACCGTGTACTTTCCTGCCTTCTCCCATCCAGTACCGCCTGCAATGACTAGGGTGGAAAACTTGCCGTCTGCCCTTACCTTGACTATCTCGGTCCACACCTCCTGCGAGTCTGGATCACTTATTGCCAGCCTTGTGATGTTGGATCCGGAGCTTCCTGAAATTGAGATGATGTCGCCCCTCACATATGACGTTTGATCCGTTTCGATGTTCTTTGCGGCAGCCGGTTCTGGCAGCGTAATGCCCTGGTTCATTGCCACGGCACCGATTATCAAAACTGCAAAAACTACTGAGGCTGTTATGATTGCAGTGTTTCTTAGTCTTTTTCTGCCATGCACCTTTTCAATCGGCTTTGCCACTACCGTTTTCTGGTATTTTGTCTCGGTGACATTGATTGGAGGCGGGGGTGGGGGAACAATGCGCTTTTCGGGGGTTTTTACAGTTTTTTCTGGTTTTTGGGTCTGCGCGGCAGGCAAATACCTGGCAATTAATCCGTCCACGTATTTTCTATCCTCTATTGTGACCAGCTTTTTGGCCTCAAAGTCGGCCCTGATGCGCGATAGGCGCCCATAATCACCATGGCCTGATTTTATCAAGGCGTCAATATCGTCTGTAAAAAACTGACCCATACGGTTCTGTCATATTGTTTTTACATAAATTAATTGTGTTGTCTTTGATATGGTAATGTACAAATATTATTTCACAATAGGTATGGTATGGCGCAAAATTCCGAATACTTTCTCTTTAGCGTGACTGCCATCCACAGTCCCGAGTCGTGCCCCCTAAACAACGATGAAAGCAAGCAAATCTTCATCCAAATTGACACTAAAGTAAAACAAAACCTGAAAAAATTTAACGTTAAAAGACTGGTAGAGTTTTACGTCTCAGTCCTGGAACACCAATGGACACTTATCTTTGAGGCAAAAAACGCCCATGACATTGAAAAGCTTTGCATCGAAATAGGAATATCAAGGCACAACACAATCAAAATTGTACCGCTCAGCAAATTCGCCAACGTGATAAAGAAAATCAAAAGTGGGAAATAGATACTTAATTAATTCTGACTGGGAAAACGACACATGACAATAACTTATGATGACTTTGCAAAGCTGCAGATTCAGGTTGCAAAAATCATTGCAACAGAAAAAATTCCGGGCAAAACAAAAATCATCAAGGGTACAATCGACCTTGGCGGCGAAACCCGCAGTCTGATAATTGGGGGCGCACAGTTTTTTGCGCCAGAAGAACTGGTTGGCAAAACAGTAATCGCAATTACAAACCTTGAGCCAAAGACCGTGGGCGGCGTTGAATCAAACGCAATGCTTCTTGCGGCAGATCACAACGAAAAGCCGTTCTGGCTAACCGTTGACGAGTCAGTTCCGCTCGGCACAAAAATAAAGTAGCTACCCTATGCCGGGGGATTCCTTTTTGACCTCGGTTGGGCTCTCGACGATTTTTTGTTCCAGCTCATCGGTGTCTATGCGGATTCCCAAAAGTTTTCCAATTGTATTTACGATGTTTTTTGCAGCCTTGTGCTGTGGCAGTTCTGCGTCATATATTTCTCCAAAGAGGCCAACTCCGCCAATGTTTTTGTTTTTAGCTACTCCGAGAACAAGGCCGTTAAACCACGTGATGCTCTTTACGTCGTCCCCAAGCAGCTTGACACTGTGGGCCTTTAGCAGTTCCAGCGAATCCTGGCTGTTGGCAACTCCGAACACCTCATTGCCGCTTCCCTTCTGAATCGGCATGTATCCGCCAGACGAGATTATGGTTTTGAT
>DATIGB010000006.1:0-6417 GCA_035454985.1 Candidatus Nitrosotenuis sp. | reverse complement strand
ACAAAATTAATCTCGTCATAGTCGTCATCGCCGTTTTCAGTGTCCCACATGTTGCCTGTGACAGGATCAACTGCTATCCCAAAGCTGTTTCTTATTCCCATTGCATAGTACGGGCCTGGGGGGTCGACGCGCAAGATGACGCTAGTGTCGTTTCTCCAGTCGTCTGACTCTCTGTTTTGAAGCCTTCCATAGTTTCCGTTGTCGCCAATCACCGCGTACAGCTGCCCGCCAAAGATTGTCATCGCGCCCCCGTTGTGGTAAAAATTAACGCTTGGAAGTTCTTTTATCAAAACTGGGTTGATGAGCCTCTTTCCGTCCCACTCGTACTTGTAAATGTGATTTGCTATTGCCTTTCCGTGGTCCCTGTCGGACTCTGTAAAGTACAGGTACACCGTGGAGCCAGACGAAGCAATTCCAAGCATTCCGCGCTCTGCGTCACTTGCAACTGATACGTCCAAAACCGGGTCTGGCTGCAGAATGCCGTTGCGAATGAGCCTTACCTGCCCGTCGGATTTCTGCAGTACCAAGATATCGTTTCCAACAAAGGCCATCGTAGTCGGGCTGTCTGGAATTCCCTTTGCAAACACCTCCGCTGTGAGATGTGGATCGTAAATCTTTGGCCCTGAATCCTGGGCAAACGCCGGCAACGCTCCGATGGACAAGCACAGCACCAAAAGGAGAATGCGCATGTTTTTTCTGATAATCACCTGATTAAAAATATTCAAAATTGTTTATAATGACATGCCAATTATCAAAACTTGAACAATAATTGAAGTTTGTAGGATCTGGCAAAGTAAAAGACGTCTATGACCTGGAGAACGGCCAGTTGCAGTTTAGGTTCAGCGATCGCGTCTCTGCATATGACGTCAAGTTTCATGACCCAATTCCGCTCAAGGGCGAGGCCCTGTGCAAGTTTGCCGAATTCTGGTTCAACAAACTTCCAGTGAAAAACCACTACGTAAGGACCGTGTCAAAAAACGAAATCATTGTCAAAAAAATGAAAATGATTCCAATGGAATGCGTCGTCCGGGGCTATTTCTATGGGAGCCTGATCTCGCGGTGGAAGGGCGGGGAAATACAGCTGCCTTCCGGGGCAGTAACCGAAATGGCCGCAAAGCTTCCTTGTCCAATATTTGATCCGACAACAAAGGCAGAGCACGACGAGCCTGTGACAAGGGAGTCTGCTGTGTCGCGCGGACTGGTGACAAAACAAGAGTTTGAATGGCTTGAATCAAAATCAATTGAAATCTATGATCTGATGTCAAAAATCGCAGACTCGGCAGGATTCATCCTTGCCGACCTGAAGCTAGAGTTTGGCAAGCTAAATGATGAAATCCTACTCGGAGACTCTATTGGACCAGACGAGTACAGGCTGTGGCCAAAGGACGCTTATGCCGTAGGCAAAATCCAGGAGTCGTACGACAAGCAAATCCTGCGCGACTGGCTTACTGCAAACGGCTATCAAAAGCAGTTTGAGGATTCCAGAAAGCAGGGCAAGGAACCTGTAGCCCCCTCAATACCTGCCGACATCATCAACAAAATGTCGGAGCGATACGTGATTTCATACGAGAAGCTCACCGGCAAAGCGCTTTAACTCGGATTCCAAGTTTTATCTCAAGTCATTGTTTTTTCCAAACCCTGTTTTTGGGGGTTTTGCACCTGCCGGGCAACGGGGGTCTTGGGTTTTTCAAAAATTTACTCATTTCGAAAGTTATTCGTAGCGTTACTAGATTTATCATTATGATGTCATGTTTATGATATTGCTATGATATTATTAGTAGTAAAAGGGAATCTGCTAGTTTTAATACGAAGTTTGTGGTAATATAAAAAAAATAGTCCGATTAGACAAAAAAATATGATGCGTGGATCTTTTAGCTAACCCAATTAGTGAGACGATATCATGTCTACATTACTAGAAAAACCAATCAAAATTAGTCGCATAATGACAATATCTGTCGAGCACGCCCGTGCACTAGAAGACCCGGCGCGAGCAAAAATTGTGGAAATACTCTACCACAAAAGACTCACCGCGGAGCAAATCACAAAGGAACTTCAAAAGTCGGGCCACAACAAAGCAATCACAACCGTTCGACACCACATCGACATTCTAAAGGACGCAGGCCTCATCGAAATAGTAAAAATTGAAGAAGTGAGGGGAGCCGTCGCAAAGTTTTACGGAACGTCAACCAAGTTTCTTGGGAACCACTCCTCAAAGGATTTTGACACAAAATACTCCTCGATTATAGAAAACACGTCTGCAAAAATCGAGAAGATACTGGAGGGCATTGCCAAAAAACCGGCGCTGAAAAAGACAGACAAGCAAGGATACGGCGAATTTCTTCTAATGGAAATCGTAAACCGGGCAACCGCAAAGGCGCTTGAAACAAAAGACTATACGTCGCAAAAAAAGATCAAGTGACCTCGATTACAAAGACTCCCTTTGTCTTGGGGCTTTGCAGCATCTTTACCATTTTGCGTGGAATGTCGTTTGACGCCATGTCGCAGTTTATCGCCAGTGTCCTTGGACACAAGAACTTGCTTTTTCTAATCACGATATCATGAGGGTGCTCCAGTATCAGATCCCTGTCCCCATTTCCCGTGACCTGAAAAATTTCATCGTTTACGTGGATTGAGAGTGTGACTTTGGATCGCTCGTCTCTCATTTTCTCCTTTATCTTTTTTGGAATGTCTCTGCATCCGCATTCTGCAGAAACCCCAATGATGCAGTCTCCCTGCAGCGTGAGATCAGGCTCGGTTGTGATCTCAATTGTTCTTGGGTGCAGCGCCCTTACATTTTCGTGGCCGTAAAACGGAATCTCGAATCGCACGCTGCACAACATGACTAGACTTAAATTAAACTTTCAAAGCATTGAAAAATGAATTGCTTCCTTCTCAACAGGGTTACGACAGAGCCATAACAATATTTTCTCCAGATGGAAGACTGTACCAAGTTGAATATGCAATCGAGACAGTAAGGCGCGGAGCGATTGCAGTGGGAATCAAAAGCAAAGATGGCGTCGTAATAGCAGTGGAGGAAAAACCACGAAAATTACAAATTTCAGAATCAGCACATAAAATATTTCAAATTGATGATCACATTGGATTTGCAGCAGCAGGATACATTCCTGACGCAAGAAGTCAGGCAGATGCGGCAAGGTTCTTCTCACAAAGCAACAAGATGATCTATGACGAAGCAGTTGACGTGGAAACCGTGGCAAAACACCTTGCAGACCAATGCCAGCAATACACCCAGTTTGGAGGAGCAAGACCGTTTGGCGTTGCACTGATAATTGGCGGGGTGGACTCTAACGGCAATTCACTGTTCTTGACTGATCCTAGCGGGACCTACATCGCATACGATGCAGTCGCAATTGGCGCCGGCTCTGATCAGGCAAATGACTTTCTTGAAAAAAATTACAAGGCAGACATGTCGCTTGAAGACGCATCGGCACTCGCAGTTTCCTGCATATACATCGCAAGCGACCAAAAGGAAGGAACAGATCACATCAAGATGTCAAACGTAAAGTCGTCTACAAAGCAATTTGAAAAAGTCACACAAGAGCAAATTGCAAACTATGCAAAAATTGCAAAGCAAAAGTTCCCAATCCCGTCCCCATAAGTTTTTCAATATTGAAAATTTCAATCGCAATTCCAGACTCTGCTCTCAAGGATGAATCAACGCAGCTTGACAAGTCCCGTAAGGCCTCCTTAATTGCGAGGGCATGCGCAATTTTCAGAATTGATACAATATACCTCTATGAGGAAAGCGGCGGAAGCGAGGCAGACAGGTTTCTCCTGTCCCTGATTCTTCGCTATCTTGAAACTCCGCAGTACCTGCGAAAGGCGCTCTTTCCAAAAATAGACGAGCTCAAGTATGCCGGCATATTGCACCCGCTGCAGATTCCGCATCACTCCCTTCTGGCAAATCCCAAGTACCTCAAAGTTGGCGACATCAGAGAAGGAGTGGTATTGCACCACAAGGGAAAAAAGTTCCTTGACATCGGAACATTTGAGCCTGTCATATATCACGGAAAGGAACATGAAAAGAAACGGCTCACAGTTCAAATCAAAACAGTCGTGCCGACAGTTACAGTAAAAGAAATTTCCGAAAACGAGGTAAAGCAGTACTGGGGCTACAAAGTAAAGGAGCGATCAAACCTGCTGAAGCTGCTGACCGAATGGAAGGGCGACTTGCTTCTGACGTCGCGCAAGGGAAAAAACGCGACACAAAAACACCTTGACTATTACACCAAGTCAGAAAAGCCAATGCTTTTGGTTTTTGGGGGGCCAGATCGCGGAGTATACGAAATGCTTGGCCAGAGAATAAACGATCTCTCAAACGCAAAGGTCCTCAACTTTTTCCCAAATCAGGCCACCGAAACCGTTCGAATGGAGGAGGCATTGCTTGGGGTGCTATCTGTTCTTAATTTTGCAAACTCAAATTAACGGCGGCTCCTCATTTTGTTCAAATGGCAAAACCAAAAGATTTTCTAAAGCTTGTCATCCTAGTTGGAATTGCAGGAATAATAATTGGCGGAATAACGTTTTATCTTTCGCTTTCAAGTCTGGTAAAACCATAACATTCGTTACCCCTAGATATATAATGGGGTTAACGAGGTTTTCGATTATCCATGGGCCATAAGAAATACAGCCAGCCACGTCGTGGAAGTCTTGCGTACTCGCCTAGAGGACGTGCCAAAAGCATGGAGGCAAGAATTCGAACCTGGCCAGAAATTAATTCAGAACAGCCAAAGCTGCTGGGCTATGCCGGATTCAAAGTTGGATGCATCCAGATTGTCAGCATCGATGACAGAGAAAAAACACCAAACCACGGCAAGCAGCTCGTAAGCCTTGGAACCGTCGTTGCGACTCCGCCAATCTCGATAATTGGAATCCGAGGGTATCGTACTGATGCTGATGGCGCACATGCATTGTTTGACGTGTACAGCAGCGACATGCCAAAAGAAGTATCACGATTATTTACAGTAAAACCAAAAGAAGGGGGACTAGAGCAGGCAGAAAAACTGCTCGGCAAGGTAAGCGAGGTGTTTGCAGTAGTTGCGGTATTTCCAAACACTGCAGGACTTGAGCAAAAGAAACCATATGTGTTTGAGGTCGCAGTAAAAGGCGGCGACACAAAGAAGCAGTTTGAATTTTTGAAAAATCTTTTCGGCAAACAAGTCAAAGTAGAAGATGTCTTTGAGCTTGGCACGACTGTCGATGTTGCATCCATAACAAAAGGAAAGGGCATCGAGGGCCCAATTACGAGATGGGGCGTAAAGAAAAAGCAGCACAAGTCAAGAAAAAGTGTAAGGGCTCTTGGCTCACTGGGTCCTATCTCTCCGGCTAGCATCATGTACACTGTACCGCGTGCAGGACAACGAGGCTTCCATCAAAGAGTCGAGTACAACAAAAGAATCATGATAATGAGCAACACTGACAAAAACGAATTCAAAATAAACCCGTCTGGCGGATTCAAGCATTACGGCCTAGTCAACGGCGACTTTGTCGTCCTGAAAGGATCAATTCCTGGAACATACAGGCGTCTTGTCAAACTCAGAACGCAAATCAGAAGCATCCCGTCTAAAGTTCTCAAGCCAAACATTCTGGAGATTGTGATATGAAGACAAGCACATTCTCGTTGACGGGAACAAAGCAGGAAGAAATTGAGCTGCCCTCAGTGTTTCTTACACCGTTTAGAAAGGATGTCATTCACAGGGCATTTGTCAACTTGGATTCTCATCACTATCAATCTCAGGGGCGACACCCAACTGCAGGCATGGACGTCGTTGCAATGTCAAACGATCCACCGACAGGACACGGAAAGGCAAGAATTGCAAGAATTCGAGGCGGCGGATCAAGACAGGGCCAAGGAGCAGGCGTCTCACAAACAAGGGGCGGAAGACAGGCACACCCACCGACCTCTGAAAAAATCACACACAAGAAACTAAACAAAAAAGAAAACAGGTTTGCACTGTGCTCGGCAATCGCGGCAACTGCCTCAAAGGACATAGTAGAGTCAAGAGGACACGTGGTTGAAAAAGTCGAGTCGTTCCCTCTGGTCGTTTCAAATGACGTTGAAAACATTTCAAAGGCAAAGGACATACTCAAAGTATTTGATGCACTGCACCTAACACCGGACATCAAGAGACTGGAAAGCCGCAAGGCACGTTCCGGACGGGCAGTACTCCGAGGAAGAAAAACAAAGACTGGCAAAAGCATTCTGTTTGTAGCCAAGGACGCAAAAAACCTCGCAAAGGCATGCGGCGGATTTCTGGGAGTAGACGTGGTGAGCGCAAACAATCTGTCAATTCTTGACCTGGCGCCGGGCTCAAAACCAATTAGACTAACAGTGTACACAAAATCCGCAATTGAAGAAATTGCAAAGATCAAGTCGCCACACCTTGGACTCATGGA
>DATIGB010000005.1:0-2446 GCA_035454985.1 Candidatus Nitrosotenuis sp. | reverse complement strand
ACCAATTGCAAATTAGTCCACGGTGTAGTATTTCATGTCGTGTGATTTTGAGTTCTTTCCAGTTGATGATATTGTAACGATTCCGGCATCCTGCATTTTCTTTAGATGGTACATCACCAAAGGCAGGGACGTCTCTGTCTTTTGCGCAATTTGGTTTGCAGTCATGTGATCATTGAACAGCAGCTTCAAAATTTCCCTGCTTGAGTCGGAGCTTAAAAGTTCGCCCACTGCCTTTATTCTTTGATCGTCTGTGGACAGGATTTCGATTTTCTCGTTAATCCCGACTGGATCCTCTGAATCGCCCATAAAACAAGGCTAACCTGATGCGTCTTTAAAAGATTTATGATTAAATTCTATTTTAATCAAAGGTTATAGCGCAACCTACCCATACGAAATCATGAATAAAACATTGACAATGGCAGCAGCGGCGGGAATAGTTCTTGTCATGGCCTTTGCTATCGGCGCAATTCCATCCGGAAGCCAAGCGCAGGCACAGACAGAGCCTACCCCGTACCCATCAAGGGAGAAAACAATCTCCGTAAGTGGGACCGCCACTGCAACAATAAAACCAGACTTGCTTAATGTCCAGTTCGGTGTTGAAGTTCAAAAGCCAACTGCCAAAGAGGCACTCGACGCAAATACAGAAATGATGAACAAAGTAGTTGATGCAATCAAGGGAGCCGGAATAACCGAATCCGAAATAAGCACAGCACAGTTCAGCATATATCCAGTGTACGAGTCATACCAAGAAAAAGAGACCGGAATCTACAAGCAAAAGCTTACCGGATACAACGTCTCAAACATAATCAAGGTAAAGACAACGAAACTTGATCTTGTGTCGAACGTAATCGATGCGGCAGTAGCTCAAGGCGTCAACAGAGTGGACTCGGTGTTCTTTTCACTGTCTCCTGACAAACAAAAGAAGCTAAGCGATGACTTGCTGTCACAGGCAATCGAAAACGCAAGAACACGGGCAGAAAACGCACTGAGCCCGCTTGACTACCAGATAGTCGGCGTAAAATCCGTCATCTTGGATAGCGTTTCAAGCCCTCCGCCAATGCCGTACTATTACGCAAAGGCAGATGCCGGTTTTGAAGCAGCTAGGTCAACACCTGTGTTTTCATCCGATCAGGATGTCAGCACATCGGCAAGCGTAATCTTTCTGATTGGAAGCAAATAAGCTCCAATCTTTTCTTTATTTTTTGTCCCAATCTAACATAATTCTAAAATGATCATATCGTGTCTGAGAATTCAATCCACATTATAAGCAACAAAGTGCATAATGAAACTGTTGCAAAAAGACAGAACGTCAGAGTGGTTCGTCCCAAGGTTTGGCTCCAAAAACTTTAGGATAAGCATAGGGATGCTGTTTTTGCCATATACCGGAATGGTGGTTTCTTTTGCCGCATGGGGTTCTTTTACTACCGTTTTTTCCCCGGAAAGGCTGGCGGCAATATGTGCACTGTATTTTCTTGCGCTTGGAATATCTGCGCACTGCCTTGACTCAATAGGAAGCAAGAGCAAGCCCTGGGGCTTTCTGTCCAGAAGAAAGATTTTGACAGTGGCGCTTCTCTCATTAGGCGGTGCATTTGCCATAGGCATGCATTATGCGCTTTTAGATTCTCCACTTTTGATTCCAATTGGAGTCTTGGAATCGTTTTTTCTTTTTGCGTATAATCTGGAACTATTTGGGGGAAGATTTCACAACAACGCTGTCTTTGTTGTTTCTTGGGGAGTACTGCCAGTTCTTGCCGGCTCTGCAATCCAGTCAAACTCCATATCCATTGAAACTGTAATGCTGGCAGGTGTGGCAGGCATCCTGAGCTATGTGCTGATAGTCACGTCAAGAAAATACAAGAAACTAAAGCGCGAATCAGGAGATCATTCCGAAATGCGAAGAAAAGAAATCACACTGCAGTTAATCAGCGTCGGCGTAATCGCATGCACTGCATTCTATCTATTGATTAGACATATTTAATTGGTTGATCATCCTATGATACCATACGAACACACTCGAACTGCTGGCAGAAACAATTTTGAATACGCCAATAGGCCACGTGGAGCAGACTGTAGCGGACATTCTAAAAAGAAACGTCAGTTTTAGTGTAATTGAACAAACTCCGATGGGTCAAACAGAATATCTGAGAAAAATAGTCATTGCCGCAGACCAGTTTCCAATAGTCTCTGCCACTGTGCAATTTGACTCTAAAAAAATTCCACAGCACATTTTGGACGAACTTTTGAAAAGAAAGGAAGGAATCGGCACAATACTGCAAAAACACCGCGTAATTGCACACAGGCAGTCAATTGTAATCACAATCAGCGCCGATGGAAAAAAAATTACCCGCAACTACGAGATAGTACAAAACTCCTCGGTGTGGTTTCATATTTCAGAGGAGATAAGGCTAGACTTGCTTTATGCCTGTCAGAATGGCTGAGCAATTCC
>DATIGB010000004.1:0-3126 GCA_035454985.1 Candidatus Nitrosotenuis sp. | reverse complement strand
ATTGCCTTTTCGGAAATATCTGAATAATATGAAAAATCCGCTGGCAAAAAAGCAGCATCGGAAATTTGTTTTAGTCTGGCCTTTGCAAACTTGATTGGCAAGCCGGATTTTACGCCGTATTTTCTTGCAATGTAGTTTGCTGTTGCTATTGCGCCGCTGTCCCCGCCCCTATCTGAAAATATGCAGACTGCAATCGGTTTTGTTCTTAGGTCCGGATTCCTAATTTCCTCGCACTGGGCATAGAAATAATCAAAGTCAATATGGAGCACGATCCTCTCTGTCACGATATCTGATATGGGGAAAAATCCTTATTATAATATCGAATCACTCTAAGAATCTAAATACCGATGCACGCGTTGATAGTTTATGGTCTATCCGCTGTCTGTTGACGAAAATGGCGTAAGGATGAAGCCTGAAGACATGGAAAAAGAAAAAATGTACTACTGCGTTCACGACAACAAGGTGATTCTGGTCTACAAGGACGACCAGGAATTTCTTAACTGTTATGAAGTTGAAGAAAAGGATCTGGTCGAGTCTGTAAAAAAATGCTCCAATCCTGACGAGATTGAAACCATTATGGAAAATTATATTCAAAAAGAAAACATTAAACATTAAATAAACGCAGAAGGACAGGAACAGCCTAAGGCCAAACAAAATGAGCAAAGACACACCTACTGAAGCCGAAGAAATCTTTACAGAATCACAGAAACTCAAAGATGACGCCGATACAGTAGACGAGGCAAAACCTGAAAGCGACGAAGATTCAAAAAAGACACGTGACGTAATATTTGTTGGAACAAAGCCAATCATGACCTACGTCACTGCCACGCTGACGCAACTCTCAACACAGTCATTTGTGACAATAAAGGCAAGGGGCCAGAGAATTACGCAGGCAGTTGACGTGTCTCAAATGATCGTAAAGCGGATGAATACTGTAGGATACAAAATCAAAGACGTTCGCATTGCCTCTGACTCACTTTTATCACAAGACGGGAAAACAAGAAATGTTTCCACAATAGAAATTGACATCACAAAAGAATAGGAAACTTGCTGTTCTGATTGGCATCTCTATAGTCGCATGTCTTGTCCTGGTTCAAATATCTGGCTCCTGCCAGCTGCGGCAACTGGCAATAATGTCTGAGGCCGAAGAGTACAAAAAGTCACAAGACCCGCAGAAATGCATAGTTTTGGTGGACAAAATCCTGAATCTGAACGCTGAATGCAAGACAGAATTTGATGTTGTTGACTGCGGCTAGACTTGTAAAATAAACAATATCCCGAAATAAACCAGGACGGAATTAATCCCGATCATGCAAATTTTGTATCTCTTGTTTGAAAGAATGCCGCGCCCTCTTGAAGAAAGAAACGAAACCAATCCAAGCCACGCATAGTCCATCCAGATGTGCAGGCCAAACATTACCAAAATCCCAACCATCGACCATAACAAAAGCGCGTCAGAGATTAGCTTAAACCCAATCGTAAACCACCAGACGAGAAAAAATGGATTCAGTCCGGTTAGGAGCACGCCTGTAAGAAAAGAACCGTACTTGGATTTGTGTTGTCCGGGATTTTTTTTCAATATCGACCTCATCTGCAGTACTGCAAATCCAAAGATGCTAATGGCGCCCAAAATCCCAATCAGAGTCCTAATCTGCGGCGTCTCGCCTAGCGACAAGACCCCAAGCCCAATCAAAATGACAAGTGGCAGCTCTACTGCTGTGTGGCCTAGTGCTATCTTGAATCCTGTCCTTGCGCCACGCTCTATGCCGTTTGCGACCGTCGCAAAAAATAATGGTCCGGGGGACATTACCCCTGATGCCGAAATCACGATTACTGCAATGCCGAACTGGAAAAAATCTTGCATGTACTAGCCGTACATTGATTCTTTTAGGGCGCTTGTTTCTTTTTCCCTTTCTTTGATTTCCTTTTCCACAATCTCTGTCTGTTTTTGCATTAGTCCGATATCGCATGAGACTCCTGGCAAAAGCTTTGACATTGCCATGCAGAGACGCACACTTGCCTTGAAATCTGGGCCTGCCTCATCCACGTCAACTAGGACGACTGCCACGTCTTGGCCGCTTAGCATTCCCTCATTTAGCAATGCACCTGGAACCCCTGGGATGGTGCCGTTTTGCAGTACTGTCATTCCTGCTTGCTTGATCTTCTCTCTTGCAGCCTGCGTGCTGCCTGCCGCAATCACCTGTGTCGCGTTTTCTTTTAGGACTTTCATTGGAGCACTACTTACGATGAGCGAACACTTGTGTTTTTTTGCCCACCTTAGCATCAGCCTCGCAATTGATCTGTGGTATGGCTCATTAATTGTCAGATATGACGTAAAAACTCCTACCTTGAGGCCCTCGTTTACAAAAATGCGCGTGGCATAGTTTGGCGCCCCGTCCTTGATTATGGAAACAGCTGGAAAATCAAGCGAGTCAACAAAACCTACAATCTCGTACGGCGAGGCATGCATCAATGACTCGCTCGCAATGGCGCTTGTGAAGCCTATCGAAGGAAAGCCGTCAATTAGAAATCCGCCTTCTATGTTGATTGATTTGGTCTCTTTGATCCAAAGCCGCGGAAACATAATGAATGTTCCAAATTAATACTGATATACTTTTAGCGAAATCTTGACGAATCTAGGTGAATTTCTGGTGGTCGGAAAATCTGCCCCTGCGGCTTTTCTCGTATTTTGCAAGGTCAAACTCTAATGCTTTTGCAGACTCTCCCTTCAGGACAAGCGCTCTTGGTATCATTACGTTGTCATCCTCGCGTAGGTCAACAATGAGGCTGCTTCCGCCAAAGCGATTGTTCTGCACGTTTGCAGCCAACACTGGAACGCGGTTTTCTAGTGCGCGGACTTGTACATACATGTGCCATGGAACGATTCCCCTTTTGACTATCCTTGAGGGGGAGAGCAAAACCTGTGCGCCCTTCTTTACCATGCTCTGCGCAACGTCTGAGAACACCATGTCGTAGCAAATTATTATGCCGAACCTGCAGGCGGTTTTGAATACCTTGGTCTTTGCGCCCGGCTTGACCAGTCCCCTTTCATAGCCAAAGGGGTGAATTTTTTCCTGCACTCCGATGATCTCCCCTGACGGGCCTATGACTGGGGATGAAATGACT
>DATIGB010000003.1:0-6075 GCA_035454985.1 Candidatus Nitrosotenuis sp. | reverse complement strand
GGTTCCAAATATGTCATCAATAGTTGATGTGGCAACGATTGCCACTCTGACTGGGCCAAACGCTGCGCTTATCCTGTAGCTTACGCCTGGCAGGTTTTCGGATGATAGTCTTTCGTTGATTTTGGTTCTTGACTCTAACATGTTGCTGCAGCACTTTAGCATGTTCTCAAACGGTTCTGTTTGATCGGTGTCTGTCTTTGGGAAATAGTACAGTAGGGCGTCTCCGATGTTTTTTACTACCACTCCTCCGTGCTGGGTAACTATTGTTGCCATGGAATTGAGAAATATTGAATAAAACTTGCTTGTTTCGAGGTCAGATAGTTTGGCAGTAATCTTGGTAGAGCCTACGATATCTACAAAGCAAACGCAGTAGTTGGAGCTGTATTCTGAGAACTGGAGCAATATGTCTTTTTGTTGCTTTATTATGTCTTCACGCTCTCTGATTTTGATTAGCGAGTCTTGGATTTTTTCAGCCATCATGTCAAAGGAGTGGGAGAGGTCTCCAATTTCGTCCCTTGTCGCGATGTTTGTCCTGACATTAAAATTGCCGTCGGCAATCTTATTTGCGGCATTTCGAAGCTTAATTATCGGCCTTGAAATTAATTTCGACAAGAAAAAGGCAGCAGCTCCTACTATTATCGTCATGACTATTCCAAGTATGATGATTTTTTCTTGCAGGCTTTTGACTGGCTGGAAGACTTCGTTATTGTCAATTTCTACAAGTAGAACCATGCCCAAATCCACCATGCAGTTTGAACTTCCCAAAACGAATACCTGTCTGTAGTCTGTATACTGCCCATGGAAGTTTTTCCCACTGCTAAAGCATTCGTCCACTGTATGGGTGTTTACCGTCTGATGAAACGGTGCATTTTCTAGGAACCTTGACTCTGTTACCATCATCTTGTTTTTGTTTACCAAATATGCCTCGCCCGTTGCTCCGAGTCCAAATCTGTTTAGCAGAATTTGATCAACTGACTGCGTGTTTGTGGTAACTATGGCGACCCCTATTGCCTCTTTGTTTTTTGGTTTGTCAAAAATCGGAGTAACTGTCACAAGCTTTCGCTTGCCATCTTGCCCAAGTATTATTTCTGCAAACGGCTCCTTTGTCTCTTTTACAAATTTTTTGTCGGTTAGAAAGCTCTTTTTGTTTTTGTTGTTAATTAGTGAAAACAATTCTTTTCCGTCTTTTCCAATGATTTCGACGTTTTCAAGCTCATTTGAGCCGCCAATGGTGGTCTCAAACGCCTGGATCTGAATGAGAAAGTCTATCCTCTTTTCCGATATCATCTTGCTCAGCAGATAGTCGTCATCCACAAGGTTGAGATCATTGATGAGGTTTCTTATCATTGGGTCTGTGCCAATCACCTGGATCTGCTGCAGCTTTGAATTAAACAGACTCCTGATTGAATCGCCCCTGATTGTTGACTCGCTGAGCAACTGATCCATTATCCTTCCCTCAAGAATTATGTTTGAATAATGAAATGACAGCGTAATCGTAATCCCGATTCCTATCACAGAGACAAATATGGCCAAAGTGACCAGTTTTTTATCCAGAGTAAGAGGAATCGTGAATCCCATGGCTTTTTTCACAGGTGTTGGAATATCTCTTTTTCCCACATTTTCAATTCGGATTTATGCTAGTGTGTGCTATGTATTATATGCGAGGGCTATGTCATGTCTGCCTTGTTTCAAACGTGGAACTGGTGGTTGACAAAGGACACATTCTTTGCAAATCATGTTTAAAAAAGCAAAAAACTAAATCCGCACAATAAAAACAACATGAGATGAAGCTTGCAATATTCTCGCACTGTACAATAGATCAAATAAAAATTGACACTGCCTCATATGAGCGTCCGGGCGGACCTGCCTGCTACTGTAGTCTTGCAGCTAGAGAACTTGGGTTCGATGTGGATCTGTTTACAAAGTTCGGTCCGGATTTTCCATTTGCAGACAAACTGCAAAAAAACAAAATAAAATTTGCCAATGCCTTGTCGGACAAACCTACAACAAAGTTTATTCTCGAAATAAAGGATTCAGAAAGAAGTCTCTGGCTAGAAAACACCTGCGAGGAGATCCAATATGAAAACTTGGACGCAGATGGCACGCTGGTAAGCCCGGTGTTTGATGAAATTTCTAAAAAAACTCTGGACAAAATAAAAAAAGACTCACGTATGGTGTTCTTGGATCCGCAGGGGTTCCTACGTAGGACGGATTCTCAAAAAAAAGTATTTCTTGACAGGACTGAGCTGGATTTGTCAAACATCACTGCAATAAAGTCCGATCCAAGCGAAGTTCAGAGCCTGACTGGACTATCGGAAATGGACGGCGCCATGAGTCTGCAAAAACGTGGAGTTGAGCATGTGCTGTATACAAACAAGCGCGACGTCTCGCTTTTATCAAAAAATAGACTGTACTCTATCAAATTACCAAACATGGACATCCTTGACACATCGGGAGTTGGCGACATATTCACTGCAACATTTTGCTGTACATTGTTAAAGGAAAAAGATGTTCTTTGGGCGTTTAGCTTTGCTGGAGGAGCTGCACAGGCGGCATTGGAATCAAAACAAATTGGCCTTGACAAGGTCCCGTCAAAAGGACAGGTTCAAACGAATGCCTCGTATTATTATAATATGATGAAGTTTACCGATATCTAGACTTTTATTATAATTGGTGGTTGTCTCTGTGTGCACCTTGGGATTTCCGGCTCCGCTCCGTCTGACCTTGCGGTAAAAACCATCAAAACAATTCTTGATGACGCGGGATTGGATTCTACATATGTCGGAAACAAGCCAAGAAAAGACATTGACTGCATAATTGTCACCGGCGGAGACAAGGGCGTCAGAAACTATTTTCACAAAACACAAGATCCTCAAATTCCAATTTTGGGCGTAAGCGAATCTGAATCAAGCGGATTTTTGGCACAAATTGATCTAAAGGAATTCTCATCCTATGTTAACCGTATCAAAAAACAAGACTATGACACAAGTGAATTCACGCGGCTGGGAGTAAAAATTGACGGAAAACCCGTATCTTCGGTGCTAAACGACGTGGCAGTATTTCCGTCAAAAAGCGCAATGCTCATGGAACACATACTCCGGGTTGACCATGAGGAGGTGTGGCACGACAGCAGCGACGGAATCATAATATCTACTCCTATTGGCTCCTCCGCGTACTCAATGTCAGCTGGAGGCCCAATGATATTTCAGGACTCGTCGGTGTTTGGGATTGTTTCGGTAAACTCACTTGACATCACAAGACGGCCGCTAATAGTGCCCGATACTAGCGTGGTGGAAATAGATGACATCTCTGCAAGATTGTACTGCGAGGTGATTCTTGATGGCGTGGACAGATTCAAAATAGTAAACACTCTGGAATGTGCAAAATCCGACCCTCCAGCTAGAATCATAAAAATGAAAAAAGACTCTACTGCAGTATCTGCACTAACCAAGAAGGTAAGGCTCGCAGAAGATTTGCTCAACATGCCGCCAAGCTCAAAGCTATTGCTAAAGACCCTTGAATATGAGGGAATATTGACGCAAAGAGAACTTGCTGCCAAAACCCTACTTCCAGACAGAACAGTGCGCCTCGCACTGAGGCATCTCTTAGACAAAGGTTATGTCAAAAAGAAGATCTCAATTAGGGATGCAAGACAGAAAATATACGAGATTTCAAATTGACCGATACGCGCATGAGGCTGATTGCCGTTGCATCTGTCCTGCTTTTACTGTGCATAACTTTTAGCTCGGCTGCGTTTGCAGAGACCAAAATTCCATACTGGATTATCCAGAATCTGAGGTGGTGGGCAAATGACAAGATCCCAGTGACCCAGGTGGAGCCGGCATTGCTGTGGATTGGTGTAAAGGAGAAAATCCAAATGACTCTAGTTAACGGCCCGTCTCAAATCCCGTCCTCAATTAAGGACGATACAAAGAAATGGAATTTTGGGGAAATTTCGGATAATGAATTCTTTAACAAAATAAAATCAGGGCTCAAAGACGGCTCGATCAAGATTTCATCAAAATCAAAATTCAACATAAATGACTACAAAGAACGCGACTTTTCGGGATATTCTCCGCTTTTTAGGACCTTTGCATACAAAAAAGACTTTGTTACTGTGAACGGGGAGCTTGCCCCGCGAGACATGCAGTTTGAGCTGCGCGCCGACCAAAACGCGACGTACAAGAAACTAGCTGTGGGCGAGAAGGACGCCGTTGTGATAGTCCCACTTTTTACCAAATCCGCGTACACCGAGCCGGGATTTTATACATACTACAGGGGAGAATGTGGCGCAAAATGTCTGACAACACCAATCAAATACGCCGTCCCGTATGGCTATTCTGGCTCTTCTAACGCAGTAAAGATTTTGAATTTGTTGGGATACAAAACCATTACCGATATCGGAGTTGACACAAACCCTGCAATTCTCTCCAAATACAAAAAAGTAATTGTCTTGCACAATGAATACGTGACGCAGACTGAATTTGACGCAATAACAAAGCACCCACACGTTTTGTATCTGTACCCAAACGCACTGTATGCCAAAGTTACCGCTAACTATCAAAATGACACAATAACACTGGTTCGCGGCCACGGCTACCCGACTGCCGATGTCCGAAATGGCTTTAATTGGAAATTGGACAATAGCAAATTTGAATATGACGCGGATTGCAAAAACTGGAACTTTACCACAACTAAACGTGGAAAAATGCTAAACTGTTTCCCAGAACACATCATATTTTCTGATGTGAATTTACTAAAAGCAATAAAGGATTACTAGTATTTCAAGTGCTGAAATGAAACAGTCCTTCTTCTATCTTACTGTGATATTACGTGGTAAAAGTTAGGCGATGGCGGTTTTGCAAGAAAGCTCATCAGCTGTTTGTGAATCTCGGCATGCTCTTTTGTCTGGTGTATCTTTGCGTGGGACTCCTTGTCTGTAAACTCTACCACCAGTCCGTGTTTCCCACTGTCTGATTTTACCAGCCTTCTGCTGACAAATCCCGGAAATTTTGACAGCACCCTGTTTGATTCCGTAATCCAGGTTTTGAACTCGCTTTCCTTGTTATCTTTTAATTCGATGTCTATTAGCGCAATATACATGGCTAGTCACTTTGATGCGGCACTAATAAATGCCTCAAACGCTTCTTCTGGATAGCCCGGCCTACTGTTGAATTCAGGATGGAATTGAACGCCAAAATAGAACTTGTGTGATGGAATCTCTAGCATTTCCATTCTTTTGGAATTGTCGCTCTCTGCTGAGAAAATCATTCCGTTCTTTTCAAAAACATCGATGTATTTTTTGTTGATCTCGTATCGATGCCTGTGTCGCCGGATCACCTTGTCCGAATTGTACGTCTTGTGTGCAAGCGTATTGTTTTTTACAATGATTTCGTGCGCTCCAAGTCTTAATGAGCCCCCCATGTTTGAGACGGTTTTCTGTTCTGGAAGCAGATCCACAATCGGGTTTGTCGTGCTTGCGTCAAGCTCAGTAGAGTTTGCGTCCTTGAAATCACATACATGTCTTCCAAAGGCAATTGCCGCAAGCTGGAATCCAAAACAAATTCCGAGATATGGTATGTTTTTCTCTCGGGTGTAGTTTGCAGTCTCGATTATGCCCTCCGCGCCTCTTGAGCCGAATCCCCCTGGAACCAGCACGCCGTCGTACTTTGAGAGGCTATCGACACTCCCATTGATTGTTTCAGAGTCTATCCAGTCGATTGAAACCGACTTGCCAATCTTTGCGCCTGCATGCTTTAGTGCGTGGTTTACGCTTACATAGCTGTCTGCAAGTGTGACGTACTTGCCAACCATTGCAATTTTGACATCACCGTCTGTGATCTGAAGGGAATTCACTATGGAATTCCATTTGTCCCAGTTTGCAGACGTGTTGACTAGCCCGAACTTGCCAAACTTTGTAAATATGGTGTCTACGATTCCCTGATCATAAAGTATCTGCGGGACCATGAAAATCGATTTTACGTCATGACATGAAAACACGTCGCGGGTCGTCACGTTTGTAAACATTGAGATCTTTTTCTTTGTAGACTCGTGTAAGGGGCTAGAGGACCTTGC
>DATIGB010000002.1:0-4812 GCA_035454985.1 Candidatus Nitrosotenuis sp. | reverse complement strand
TTTTGAAAAAAGGATTGGAGATTTTTGTGCTGTCGCTCCAAGATACTAGATCATTACCGCAGGAACTGCGGGAAGTCACGCCGGTGGAGATCTCAAAGAGGTCAAGGAAGCCGGAAGCCACGAGATTTAGAGAATGGTAGTTCACTTAGATTACATTGTGCCGACAGGCAGGGCACGTCTGGCTTTTATAGAAACGCGATTCGGATTTAGCGCCGCAATCACGGGTTGAGGTTGGGCGGGACCAGTATCGAGTCGTGCTTTGATTCCTCCCGAATTTTTTCAAATTTGTTTATCGCCTTGTCAAGCCCAATCTTTGTCTGCTCTACTGTGCCCTCATTGCTTGTCACTGGGAACAGCATTGAATACGTAAGTATCAAAAGAGTCGACAGCGCTATTGTAACTGCTACTGTCCACAGTTTATCGCTAGACAACAGATGTGATCGCAGCCCTGCTTTAGATTAACGTGGATGTGTTCGGTTCGCCAAGACAAGATAAAGAACTAAATGCACCCAGATACGACGGGCTTTTGTTGAACATACATGCCCCGTCGTTGGCAATAGGTGCTGCAATAGCGGCAGTTGCCATAATTGGCGTCTTTTACGCCATGTCCACAAACGGGGGCTCGCCGTTTAGCATATCGGACATAAAGCAGTCAGAGCATGAAGGCGAAAAGCCAGTCATTGCCGAAAACGACACGCCAAAGACTCTCAGCATTTCCGTGCTGACTGAGAACGCCTCGCCTCCCCTTGGCGATGCAAACGCGCCAATCACAATAGTAGAGTTTGGGGACTATCAGTGCTTTTTCTGCAACAAGTTCTTCCATGACACGGAGGACAGCATAGTTGAAAACTATGTGAAGACAGGCAAGGCAAAAATTCTGTTCAAGGACTTTACCATAATAGGCCAGGACTCTGTAGTTGCAGCTCACGCAGCGCACTGCGCAGAAGAGCAGGGCAAGTTTTGGGAGTACCATGACATACTGTACAACCACTGGACTGGCGAGAACAACGGCTGGGCATCATCGGAGAACCAGCTAAAGTTTGCCAGTGATCTGGGGCTGGATGTGGCCAAGTTCACAGAATGCAACGCAAGCGCAAAATACATGAAAATGATTCAGACCAGCGCAAACGACGCAAAGACGCTTGGGTTCACGGGGACGCCGGGATTCGTATTCCTTGGAAGCAACAACAAGATAGTAAAGATAACCGGGGCCCAGCCATACGAGGTTTTTGCCAAGATACTTGACTCCAAGGAACTGCAAAACAACTAGATTTTATTGATTGGCGCACATCTGGTAAGCGTGGATTTCAACTGTGTGCAGGATTGCTCGCAGTGCTGCATTGAGCGCGAGTATTATCCATCCAAAAAGTTCGGCAAGATAGGCGTACTGATACTGCCAGAGGAGAAGGAAAAAATCCACGCCCTTGCCAAGGCCCGCAACCTGGACGTGTCAATCGTCCCGCGAATCGGAATCTCGTACGGAACCGACAAGCCGGATGAAATAATTGCATACCAGATGATGGGAGTTGAGAAAAACGGAAACACCTGCCCCTTTTTGGACACTAGTTCTGGGAAAAAATCGCCACACGGGGGATTTCCCTGCAGCATTTACGGGCAGAGGCCGCTTGCATGCATGGCGTATCCGCTGTCGGACACTGACCCAATCACACTTGACTCAAAATGCAAGTTCTGCCAGAACCACGGAAACGCAAGCGGCAACCTTGCAAACGAGACAGAGGCGCTGATAAAAATAAAGACCAGAATGACAACTGATGCGCCAGTCATCTGGAGATACGCAACCGGAGTCGGGGAGGCAGAGGACAGACAGGTGGTACAGAAAGGCTGGATTATGGAAGCATGATGTTACTTTTTTGGCAAAATCACCAATAATTATATCGTATGAGACATTAACTGTAAAAAATCGCCAAACAAAATTGAATAACAGAAAATATCGCAAATTTTGGAGTCATTATACGTTGGTAGAACATGTCTAACTGACAAACCTTATATTCAAATTTGAGAAGGGAAGCTCATGGCAGCAGGCATAGATGACATATCCATCTACATTCCAAGGCTCTTTGTCGACTCGGCAGACTTTGCCGTAGCAAGGGGGGTAGATCCTGCAAAACTAAAGCAGGGCTTGGGAATATCAAAGATGGCAATAGTCGATACAAACCAGGATCCCGCATGCCTGGCCGCAAACGCGTGCCTCAAACTAATGCAGAAAAACAATGTTTCCCCAAAGGATGTGGGCAGGCTTTATGTCGCAACGGAATCATCACTTGACGAATCAAAGGCCCTAAACTCGTACGTAATAGGAATGCTCGAGCAGGTCTACGGCTCGGACTCCTTTGAGCACTGTGGCGGAATAGAGTGCAAGTTTGCGTGCGTGAGCGGCTCTTATGCGCTGTACGACAACTCCAACTGGATTAGGGCCGGAGAGGCCGAAGGAAAGTCCGCCATAGTCGTAGTTTCGGACATTGCCAAGTACGACATGGGCTCAAGCGGAGAATACACGCAGGGGGCAGGCGCAGTTGCAATGCTCCTCAATGACGAGCCGAGGTTGCTCCAGTTTGACCCAAAGGTGACGTCGACTTCGATTAAAAACGAGTATGATTTCTACAGGCCTTTTGGAAAGGAGACGCCGATTGTTCACGGCCAGTACTCCAATTTGCTGTACCTGATTCAGGTCAAAAAGGCCTTTGAGGCATACAAGAAAAAGGCACTGTCCACGGGAATAATCAAGATAAACGAGGGCGAGACAATTTTAGATCACATAGATTACCTCTGCATGCACCTGCCGTACTCCAACATGGGCAAAAAGGCACTCGCATACCTGCTCAGAAGGGAGTGGAGGAGCCTCCCCAGATGGAAGAGGACAGTAGAGCAGACGGGAATGGAGGAGCCGGTTCCAAAGGACCCGCGAGGCACCATAGAGTCAATTTTGGCAGACGAAGAATACATGACAAAGGATCACGAGTTCACCAAGCTTTTCACAAAGACAAAGGAGTACAGGCAGTTCTACGAGGACAAGCTTGCAAGCTCACTCATTGCATCAACAATGATTGGAAACCTGTACACCGCATCCCTGTATCTTGGGTTCAGAAGCTGCCTAGAGTTTGAGTTCCAAAAGGGAATAGACCTGGCAGGCAAGCGCATAGGGTTTGGCTCCTACGGCAGCGGAAGCAGCGCAATGGTGTTTAGCGGAACTGTACAGCCTGACTACAAGGAAATTGTAAAGAACATGAATCTTGAAATGGAGATAGGTGAGCGCAAAAAGCTCTCACTTGAGGAGTACGAGGAAATTCATGAGAACAAGCGCGCACCTGATCAAAGCCTGCTGAACGCCAAAAAGGAATTCGTCCTAGTCAGCATCGAAGACACCCCTGAAAGCAGGGGCGAGCGCAAGTACGTGTTTTGCGATTAGACTATCGCAGGGCGTAGATTCCGCCGGCGGCATAAGATATCGCAATCAATATCCTGGACAGAACCACTTCGATGTCCTGAAGCATCACAAGGCTCGTGTCTATTAGAACCGCGACAGGTATCGATGCAAGCGCGATGCACCCGACAATCATCTGCTCTTTGTTGTCCTGATTGCTGAATTTTTTCATTATCAGGTATGTCGAGAGGTTTCCAAGCCCGATGCCAAGAAGTATCAGATACTGCAGAAGCGACGGGAACGCGCCGATTGCTACAAACGGCCCGGCCCAGCAGATCCCGTTTATCGCACTCACATACGCGGGCCACTTTACGCTGTTCTTCATTCTTTGGCGGATCATCGGGAGCACCTTGGCAAACTTTTTGTAGTTCAAACCGATAACCGCTCCAAAGCTCCCAACCCAAGCCACGCCATAGAAGTAGAACGGAAGCTTGTTTTGAAAAACGACCTCGCTTAGGAGCGCGCCTGCAACGACTGCGATTGAAACGCAGATGAACAAAAACCCAAACGCCCTTCGTATTTCGACTGCGGATGATTCCAACAATTTGTCCAGCGCCATTCTAGTTATAAGCCATAGAGGAAACCCAGAGCATCCGTGGTCATTGCCTTATCGTCTGTTCTATCTGATGATGTCACTTGCGAGTGTTTTAAAATCCGACTCGTACCATGTGGTCCTGAATTCCTTGCTCTTTGCAGGGATGATGTTTATTGCAATGTGGGAAAAAAGGCGCTTTTTATCAGCAGAGCCATGGGTGTGAAGGGTTCCCCTTTTGACATACACCACGTCGCCAAGATTCAGTGAGACTTGTTTGGTTTTTTTGATGCCAAAGTGACTCCTCTTGTTTTCCCTTTTTGAGAACGTTTCGAGGACGCCTTTTCCTTTTGTGACAATTAGAATTTGGTTTCCATCGTGCACGTGCACCTTTGTCTTTGCGCCATTCTCAAAATAGACATGGTAGATGTTTTGCTCCTTTGAGCCTATGAGGCCTGAGATTTCAGCCATGTGAACTTTGGCAGTAAACCAGTCTGGGTTGATTTTTCTTGTTTTAGAGTTTGAAAACAGGTTTGCCTTTCTAATGTCCATGTATGCCGTGTGGCGCATTCTGCCAGATTTGAGGGTTCTGTATCTGGGTTTAGGTCTCGACAGCCCGACAGAACCTTACCCATCAAATTTTAAAACCGTGCACATCTGAAGGCACGCATGGCGCACGACATAGACCCAGAGGAAATGGCGGCACTCACCCCGGAATCAGGATTCAATCTGGTTGGCATAGACCCCTTTGGGTCCCACGGAAGCCAGCTGTACCTAATTGAGCACTTTGAGCGATACGCGGACGCGCTGAATTCAAAAAAGTCAAGAAAAAATCCAG
>DATIGB010000001.1:0-2898 GCA_035454985.1 Candidatus Nitrosotenuis sp. | reverse complement strand
TTCTCAGACAATATCATTCACGCATCCGACTCTAAGGAAAGTTTTGAAAAGGAAGCGAGGGTAGTATTTCAGTGAGTTGCGTTGCGAATTCGACAACCAATAGTGGCCGTCTTGGGCCATGTAGACTCTGGTAAAACCTCCCTACTTGATAAAATCCGTGGAACCGGCGTTCAGGGAAGAGAGGCAGGCGGAATTACCCAGCACATTGGCGCAAGCTTTCTCCCAACTGATACCATCAAAGGCATGTGTGGCCAGCTGTATGACAAGTTAACAAAAACGGAGCACGAGGTGCCGGGCCTTTTGGTAATCGATACTCCGGGGCACGAAGTGTTTACAAATCTTAGGACAAGAGGCGGCTCGGCTGCCGACATTGCGATTTTGGTAGTGGACACGAACAGGGGATTCCAGCCACAGACAAGCGAAAGCCTCAAAATTCTACAGGCAAGGAAGGTTCCGTTTGTCATTGCACTAAACAAAGTTGATCAGATTCCGGGCTGGAGAAAGGTTGACACTCCGTACATCACGCAGGCAATAAAACAGCAGGATCAGTTCATGCAGACAACAATTGATGAGCAAATCTACAACGTGGTCGGTACGCTCTCAATTCTTGGATACCAATCCGAGGCGTTCTACAGAATACAAGACTTTTCAAAGGAAATCGCAATTGTTCCAGTCAGCGCAAGAACCGGCGTTGGAATACCTGAGCTACTTACAGTACTTGTTGGACTGACCCAGCAATACCTGCAAAAAAGACTAACCCAGGAAGAAAAGCCAAGCCGCGGAATCATTCTTGAGGTAAATGACGAGATTGGGCTTGGAACCACAGCTAATATGATCTTAATTGACGGCCAGATAAAAAAGGGGGACAGCGTAATTGTCGCAAAAAGAGATTCTGTGATTGTTACAAAACCAAAAGCGATGCTGCTGCCAAAACCGCTTGACGAAATGCGCGATCCGCGCGATAAATTCAAACCAGTAGACCGGGTCGAGGCCGCAGCAGGAATTAAAATCGCATCACCTGACTTGGAAGGCGTACTTCCTGGAAGCACCGTCTATGTGACAAGTGACGAATCCAAAATAGAAGAATTTAAAAAAATTATAGAATCGGAAATGAAGTCCGTATTTGTAAGCACTGAAACAAACGGGGTCATCATAAGGTGTGACACCATAGGCTCGCTTGAGGCATTGACCGAAATGCTCAGACGCGCACAAGTGCCAATCGCAAAAGCAGACATTGGGCCTGTGACCAGACGTGATGTCATGGAAGCCAAAGTAATCAAAGACAACGACAGGCACCTTGGCGTAGTCTTGGCATTTAACGTAAAAGTATTCCCGGATGCCCAGGAGGAGGCAGAAAACAACCACATCAAGATCTTTGGCGACAAGGTGATCTACAGCCTGATTGACAATTACACCAACTGGGTCACAGAGGATTCCGCACATGAGGACGATGCAATATTTGGCGAAATCACCCCTGTCTGCAAATTTACATTTCTCAAGGGCTACATATTTCGGAATAGCAACCCCGCAGTCTTTGGAATACGCGTTGATGTGGGCAAAGTGCGACAAAAAATACCAATCATGAACAAGCAGGGCAAAAAAATAGGCGTAGTTCACCAGCTGCAGGACGGAAAAAAATCAATAAGCATTGCAACGCAGGGCCAGGAAGTTGCCTGCTCCATTCAGGACGTAATGATAGGACGGCAAATCTTGGAGGAGGATGTCTTCTACTCGCTGCCGAACTCATCGGAGGCAAAACTCCTGACCGAAAGATTCCTGCACAAACTATCTGCAGAAGAGCAGGCAGTACTGAACGAAATCTTGGTAATTCAGCGCAAGTCTGATGCTGCTTACGGTTACGTCTGATATTTTCTGGCAATCATGTGAATTCCTGGCTCGCCAACTGCACCGACCATCCTGTCCACTGGCTGCCCGTTTTTGAACATGATAAACGTCGGTATCGACTGGACTCCAAACCGCATGGAAATGTCCTGGCACCTGTCAACGTTGACTCGCGCAAATTTGATGTGCCTGTACTTTCTTGCCATCCTGTCAAAAACTGGGTGCATCGACTTGCACGGCCCGCACCACTCCGCCCAAAAGTCGACTAGGACAAGACCTGCCGAAACGGTCTGATCAAAGTTTGCCTGATCCAAATCAAGCACGCTTACCTGCGCCTGTGCTATTACTTCGGATTGCTGTTTTAGCATCTCTGCGAGCTTTCGTTGCTTGATCTTTTCGATCTCAGGATCTTCCATGGAGACCTAGTTGCCAGTTTGATATTTAATAATTTAGAGATCCAAAAGAAAACGCATCATGACACCTTTTTCCTGCCTTATCTCCATCATGTGAAAAGTGGGGGATTTGATCTCAACTTTGAAGTGATGTTTTTCAAAGCTAATATCCTCGCCTCTCAGAACGGCTGTGATCCTGTAGGATGAGTTTTTTTCGATTTGCAGTTTGATTTTTTTTGTGGCAAAGCCGTCAGTAATGGTGAGTATTATCATTTCCTCAAGCCAGTTGTACAGCAGATAGCTGAGGTCTTTTCCGGTGACCGTGAGCGTTTTTTCTTTTTTCTCCTCGACTAGTTCGGAATCAAGGATTGTATCCACTACGGATTTTCCTGCAAGCACAAACGCCTCTTCCAGCGTGGGCGCCTCAACTTCAATGATTGCGTCTGTAGCGTGCTCCAGATATCTGTATGACAACACTGTGCTTGACTGCTTCTATTATTAATAGATAAAAATCAGCAACGTCTAAATGCATTAATTCCACAGTTTGTTTTGAATTGAGTCTTCCGAGGGGAATGAAAGATTTTGAAACTGACGAGCTGTCAAAAATTGAACATGTGAGGAAAACATTTCTTGAAATCTGCAAGACATTTAGTTTTAATCTGAT